>NZ_AKJL01000328.1 GCF_000282355.1 Pseudomonas sp. GM49 | reverse complement strand
CCTGCCACAGTGGCTGCAGACGCGCTTGGGCTACACCGCGACCTGGGCCGGTTTTGCCGTGGCACCGCTGGGGATCCTGCCGGTGTTGTTGTCACCGTTCGTCGGCAAGTACGCACCGCGATTCGACATGCGGGTGCTGGCGGGCGGGGCATTCCTGGCCATCGGCCTGAGCTGTTTCATGCGCGCCGGGTTCACCAATGAAGTGGACTTCCAGCACATCGCGATGGTGCAGTTGTTCATGGGGATCGGCGTGGCGCTGTTCTTCATGCCGACCCTGACCATCCTCCTTTCGGATTTGCCACCGAGCCAGATCGCCGACGGTTCGGGGCTGGCGACGTTTCTGCGGACCTTGGGCGGCAGTTTTGCGGCGTCACTGACGACCTGGATCTGGATTCGTCGGGCCGATCAGCATCACGCGTACCTGACTGAAAGCATCACCCGGTTCGATCCGGCGACCCGCGAGGCGATTACCCATCTGGGCGGGGCAGGGGCTCAGGCTTACACGCAACTGGATCAGATGGTGATCAGCCAGGCGTACATCATGTCCACGGTGGATTACTTCACCTTGCTGGGCTGGATGTTCATGGGGCTGATCCTGATTGTGTGGCTGGGGGG
>NZ_AKJL01000327.1 GCF_000282355.1 Pseudomonas sp. GM49 | reverse complement strand
CCAAAATCATTAGGCCAGTTCAAGCTCGCTCCCACAGGTTCCGCGGCGGTAGTGGGTTTGGCGGTTTTTCACGACATTTTGTAGGGGCTTGTTACTACCATCGTCGAATGGTTCTATAGGCCCGGCCCGGCTACAACGGGGTCATACAAAAACAACTATTCCACCGAGGTAAGAAAGATGAGTGCGGCTTCCCTGTATCCCGTTCGTCCCGAGGTTCTGGCTAACACGCTGACCGACGAGGCGACCTACAAGGCCATGTACCAGCAGTCGGTCGTCAACCCGGACGGCTTCTGGCGCGAGCAAGCCAAGCGCCTCGACTGGATCAAGCCTTTCACCACGGTGAAGCAGACTTCCTTCGACGATCACCATGTCGACATCAAATGGTTCGCCGACGGCACCCTGAACGTTTCCTACAACTGCCTCGACCGTCATCTGGCAGAGCGCGGCGACCAGGTCGCGATCATCTGGGAAGGCGATGACCCTGCCGAAAGCCGCAACATCACTTACCGCGAACTGCACGAGCAAGTCTGCAAGTTCGCCAACGCCCTGCGTGGTCAGGACGTGCACCGCGGCGACGTGGTGACTATCTATATGCCGATGATCCCCGAAGCCGTGGTCGCCATGCTGGCCTGTACCCGGATCGGCGCGATTCACTCGGTGGTGTTCGGCGGGTTCTCGCCGGAGGCCCTGGCAGGTCGCATCATCGACTGCCGCTCGAAAGTGGTGATCACCGCCGACGAAGGCATTCGTGCCGGCAAGAAGATCCCGCTCAAGGCCAACGTCGACGACGCGCTAACCAACCCGGAAACCAGCAGCATCCAGAAAGTCATCGTGTGCAAGCGCACCGGTGGCGACATCAAGTGGAATCAGCATCGCGACATCTGGTTCGAGGACCTGATGAAAGTGGCCGGCACCGTGTGCGCGCCGAAGGAGATGGGCGCTGAAGAAGCACTGTTCATCCTTTACACCTCCGGTTCCACCGGCAAGCCGAAGGGCGTGCAGCACACCACTGGCGGTTACCTGCTGTATGCAGCCATGACCCACGAGCGCGTGTTCGACTACCGCCCGGGTGAAATCTACTGGTGCACCGCCGACGTCGGCTGGGTCACCGGCCACAGCTATATCGTCTACGGCCCGCTGGCCAACGGCGCGACCACGCTGCTGTTCGAAGGCGTGCCGAACTACCCGGACATCACCCGGGTGGCGAAGATCGTCGACAAGCACAAGGTCAACATCCTCTACACCGCGCCGACCGCGATCCGCGCCATGATGGCCTCGGGCACTGCCGCTGTTGAAGGCGCCGATGGCAGCAGCCTGCGCCTGCTCGGTTCGGTCGGCGAGCCGATCAACCCGGAAGCCTGGGACTGGTACTACAAGAATGTCGGCAAGTCCCGTTGCCCGATCGTCGATACCTGGTGGCAGACCGAAACCGGCGGCAACATGATGAGCCCGCTGCCGGGCGCTCATGCCCTCAAGCCGGGTTCGGCGGCGCGTCCGTTCTTTGGCGTGGTGCCGGCACTGGTGGATAACCTGGGCAACATCATCGAAGGCGAGGCCGAGGGCAACCTGGTGATTCTCGATTCGTGGCCAGGCCAGGCGCGTACGCTGTATGGCGACCATGACCGCTTCGTCGACACTTACTTCAAGACCTTCCGTGGCATGTACTTCACCGGTGACGGCGCGCGTCGCGACGCCGATGGCTACTACTGGATCACCGGGCGCGTGGACGACGTGCTCAACGTGTCCGGCCACCGCATGGGCACCGCCGAGATCGAAAGCGCGATGGTCGCGCACCCGAAAGTCGCCGAAGCCGCTGTGGTCGGTGTGCCGCACGACATCAAGGGGCAGGGCATTTATGTCTATGTCACCCTTAAGAATGGTGAAGAGCCGAACGAACAACTGCGTCTGGAGCTGAAAAACTGGGTGCGCAAGGAGATCGGCCCGATTGCGTCGCCGGATGTCATCCAGTGGGCGCCGGGGCTGCCGAAGACTCGTTCGGGCAAGATCATGCGCCGGATTCTGCGCAAGATTGCGACGGCGGAATATGACGGGTTGGGGGATATCTCTACCCTGGCTGACCCGAGTGTGGTGCAGCATTTGATTGATACGCACAAGACCATGAATGTCGCGTAAGCGGCGGTTGTGAGTCACTGGAAGCCCTGTCAGGTGTTGAGCCTGGCGGGGCTTTTTTGTGCCTGAGGTTTTTGTGTAGGCTGGGCTGGCCTCTTCGCGGGCAAGCCCGCTCCCACAGGGATTTGCGGTGTGTATGCGATCTGAATCACACCACAAAAACCTGTGGGAGCGAGCTTGCTCGCGATAGCGGTTTGGCAGGCGCTACAGCAACATCTACCAATAATTATCGGGTTCCTCTGTCGGCTTTTTCCTACTGTTACCTGTGTTCTTTCAGGTTACTGAATGTGTAACCGCATCGCTTCAATACGGGGCATTGGGAAACGCCAGGCCCCACATCAGGGTTGAAAAGGCACCGCTGAAAAATAAGACTCCACGCTGCGCTTGCCGGATTAGAAGGGTTTGCCAATAATAGGCCCGCAATTTGCAATATAGATCGGTTCAATGTCTTTTGCTCTTGCATGAATTTGCAGGGCTGTCAACGTGCCAAAACGGCTTTCTCGGTGCTTCTGTAATTAGTTGTCGCATTGAAGAAATATCGGCTTCGGGCCTGTCGTTAGAATGCCGATCACTCGCTCGTCGTTGCCCGTGTTGAATTTAAACACCGGCTTCCCAGGACGCAGCACTGCTTTGCGGTTCAACTCACTCGCATATTGGGCTGTTGCTCACTCTGCCGTTTTTGCCCATTACCGATGGAGTCCCAAGATGAAGAAACTCGTGCTGCTTGGCGCCCTGGCACTGTCCGTGCTGTCCCTGCCAACCTTCGCCGATGAAAAACCTCTGAAAATCGGTATCGAGGCGGCTTACCCTCCGTTCGCGTCGAAAGCGCCGGACGGCAGCATCGTTGGTTTCGACTACGACATCGGCAACGCTTTGTGCGAAGAGATGAAGGTCAAGTGCGTGTGGGTCGAGCAAGAGTTCGACGGCCTGATTCCTGCCCTCAAGGTGCGCAAGATCGACGCGATCCTGTCGTCCATGTCGATCACTGAAGACCGCAAGAAGTCCGTGGACTTCACCAACAAGTACTACAACACCCCGGCTCGCCTGGTCATGAAGGCCGGCACTCAGGTCAGCGACGGCCTGACTGAGCTCAAGGGCAAGAACATCGGCGTGCAACGTGGTTCGATCCACGAGCGTTTCGCCCGCGAAGTCCTGGCCCCGCTGGGTGCCGAGATCAAGCCATACGGTTCGCAGAACGAAATTTACCTCGACGTGGCCGCCGGCCGCCTCGACGGCACCGTGGCAGACGCTACTCTGCTGGATGACGGTTTCCTGAAAACCGACGCCGGTAAAGGTTTCGCGTTCGTCGGCCCTGCGTTCACCGACGTCAAATACTTCGGCGACGGCGTAGGTATCGCGGTTCGCAAGGGCGACACGGCTGAGTTGGGCAAGCTCAACGCCGCCATCGCCGCCATTCGCGAGAACGGCAAGTACAAGCAAATCCAGGACAAGTACTTCGCCTTCGATATCTACGGCAAGTAATACGTCCCGGCGACAAGTCCGAAATGGCGCAAGCAACAGGATCTCTGAGGTTTGCGCCATTTTTTCATCCCAACTTTCGAGGACCTGAATCATGTTGAAAGGCTACGGGGCTGTCATCCTCGATGGCGTTTGGCTGACGCTTCAGCTCGCCTTGTCGTCCATGGCCCTGGCCATTGTCCTGGGCCTGATAGGCGTGGCACTGCGTCTGTCGCCAGTGCGCTGGCTGGCCTGGCTGGGCGATCTGTATTCCACGGTGATCCGCGGTATTCCCGACCTGGTGCTGATCCTGCTGATTTTCTACGGCGGCCAGGACCTGCTCAATCGCGTCGCTCCGATGCTCGGTTATGACGAGTACATCGACCTGAACCCGTTGGTGGCCGGTATCGGCACCCTGGGCTTCATCTTCGGTGCGTACCTGTCGGAAACTTTCCGTGGCGCCTTCATGGCGATCCCCAAAGGTCAGGCCGAAGCCGGCATGGCCTACGGCATGAGCAGTTTCCAGGTGTTCTTCCGGGTGTTGGTGCCACAGATGATTCGTCTGGCGATTCCGGGTTTCACCAACAACTGGCTGGTGTTGACCAAGGCCACCGCGCTGATTTCGGTGGTGGGTCTGCAAGACATGATGTTCAAGGCCAAGCAGGCGGCCGATGCCACCCGCGAGCCTTTCACCTTCTTCCTCGCAGTGGCGGCGTTGTACCTGGTGATCACCAGTGTCTCGTTGCTGGCATTGCGTCACCTTGAGAAGCGCTACTCGGTAGGCGTAAGGGCGGCTGATCTATGATCTTCGACTACAACGTCATTTGGGAGGCCTTGCCGCTGTACTTCGGCGGCCTGGTGACCACCCTCAAACTGCTCGCGCTGTCGCTGTTCTTCGGCCTGCTGTGCGCATTGCCGCTGGGCTTGATGCGCGTCTCGAAGAACTCGGTGGTCAACATGTCCGCCTGGCTCTACACCTACGTGATCCGCGGCACGCCGATGCTGGTGCAGCTGTTTTTGATCTACTACGGTCTGGCGCAGTTCGAAGCGGTGCGTGAGAGCTTCCTCTGGCCGTGGCTGTCCAGCGCAACGTTCTGTGCGTGCCTGGCGTTCGCGATCAACACCAGCGCCTACACCGCCGAAATCATCGCCGGCAGCCTGCGCGCCACGCCGAACGGTGAGATCGAAGCGGCGAAGGCCATGGGTATGTCGCGCTTCAAGATGTACAAGCGCATTCTGCTGCCGTCGGCCCTGCGCCGGGCACTGCCGCAGTACAGCAACGAAGTGATCATGATGCTGCAGACCACCAGTCTGGCGTCCATCGTGACCCTGATCGACATCACCGGTGCTGCGCGCACGGTCAACGCCCAGTTCTACCTGCCGTTCGAAGCCTACATCACGGCCGGCGTGTTCTACCTGTGCCTGACCTTCATGCTGGTGAAGCTGTTCAAGATGGCCGAGCGCCGCTGGCTGGGCTACCTGGCCCCGCGCAAGCACTGAATACCACTGACTGACTGTTTTTGTGAGAACCGACCGCATGTACAAACTTGAAGTCCAAGACCTGCATAAACGCTATGGCAGTCACGAAGTGCTCAAGGGTGTGTCCCTGAAAGCGGCAGCCGGCGATGTGATCAGCATCATCGGCTCCAGTGGCTCCGGCAAAAGTACTTTCCTGCGCTGCATCAACCTGCTGGAGCAGCCGCACGCGGGCAAGATCCTGCTCAACAACGAAGAGCTGAAGCTGGTGGCGAACAAGGACGGCGCGTTGAAAGCCGCTGATCCGAAGCAGCTGCAGCGCATGCGTTCGCGCCTGTCGATGGTGTTCCAGCATTTCAACCTGTGGTCGCACATGACCGCGCTGGAAAACATCATGGAAGCGCCAGTGCATGTGCTCGGCGTGTCCAAGGCCGAAGCCCGTGAAAAGGCCGAGCACTACCTGAACAAGGTCGGCGTGGCCCATCGCAAAGACGCGTACCCGGGCCACATGTCCGGCGGCGAGCAGCAGCGCGTGGCCATTGCCCGTGCGCTGGCGATGGAACCTGAGGTGATGCTGTTCGACGAGCCGACCTCGGCCCTCGACCCGGAGCTGGTCGGCGACGTGCTGAAGGTCATGCAGGCCCTGGCCCAGGAAGGCCGGACCATGGTCGTGGTGACCCACGAAATGGGCTTTGCCCGTGAAGTGTCGAACCAGTTGGTGTTCCTGCACAAAGGTGTGGTCGAAGAAAGCGGCAACCCGCGTGAAGTGCTGGTGAACCCGCAATCCGAGCGTTTGCAGCAATTCCTGTCCGGCAGCTTGAAGTAATCAGGACTGCCGTTGTGCACCGCGATAGTGCATGCTTCGCGATCTGGAGGCCAGCCCCTATCCCCTGTGGGAGCGGGCTTGCTCGCGAAAGCGGTGGGTCAGTTTGCTTCTATGCCACAGACACACTGCCTTCGCGAGCAAGCCCGCTCCCACATTTGATCTTTGCCGGTTTTAAGATTTGCGTTCATTTACGGGCTAGCATTGGCCCATGCCTTCATCATTGTTCTCCGCTTCGGATTGCCCACCATGACTGCCCATCGAATTGGTTTCCTGATTTGGCCCAGCACTAAAGCACTGACGCTTGCGCTGGCTGAGGAGGCCTTGCGTGTTGCCCAGCGTGTGCATCCGGACGTGGTCTACGAACTGTCGTTCTTGCAGGCCGAACCTCCGAGTGAAAGCGCCTGGCAATTGCCCGGTGAAGCCTGGACCGGCAAGCTCGAGAACTTCCAGAAACTGTTCCTGCTCGCTGACGAACCACCGACTGCACTGGCGCCGGCGCTCAGCAGTGCGCTCAAACAGCTGGTGCGTTCCGGTTGCGTGATCGGTGGTCTGTCGGCCGGTGTCTACCCGTTGGCGCAACTCGGTTTGCTCGACGGTTATCGCGCGGCCGTGCATTGGCGCTGGCAGGACGATTTTGCCGAGCGCTTTCCGAAGGTCATCGCCACCAGTCATTTGTTCGACTGGGATCGCGATCGCCTGACCGCGTGCGGCGGCATGTCGGTACTCGATTTGCTGCTGGCGGTGCTGGCCCGCGACCACGGTGCGGAACTGGCCGGTGCGGTGTCCGAAGAACTGGTGGTCGAGCGCATTCGTGAAGGCGGTGAACGTCAGCGTATTCCGTTGCAGAACCGTCTCGGCTCCAGCCATCCGAAGCTCACGCAAGCCGTGTTGCTCATGGAAGCCAACATCGAAGAACCGCTGACCACCGACGAAATCGCCCAGCACGTGTGCGTGTCCCGTCGGCAGCTGGAGCGCATCTTCAAGCAATACCTCAACCGCGTGCCGAGCCAGTACTACCTGGAGCTGCGCCTGAACAAGGCCCGGCAGATGTTGATGCAAACCAGCAAGTCGATCATCCAGATCGGCTTGTCGTGTGGCTTTTCCTCGGGGCCGCACTTCTCCAGCGCCTATCGCAATTTCTTCGGTGCCACGCCGCGGGAAGATCGCAACCAGCGGCGCAGCAGCAGCCCGTTCGAGTTGTCGTCGGTGCCGTCCGAGCGCGGTTGAGGCTCACTCGTCAGGCTCGGAATCTTCCGACGTCGACACCTCCATTTCCACTCGTTGGATGACGGCCTCTACACTAAAATCCGCGGTGGTTTTTTTGCAGTAGGCGATAAGGATTTGCAGGCTCTGTTCGTTTAGCGGATTGCCTCGCAGAATGATGCTTTCGGCGATTTCCAGCGGCAGTTCCAGAATGTCGCTGGGGATGTGAACGATCTGGTTGTCACTCAAATCCGCCAACCCCAATGACTTCAATTGCAACATGCCAGCGGGCAGTTCACTGATGCCGGTGTCGTTCAGGATCAACGCTGCGAGGTCGGACATCTGGCTGACGTCCGGTGCAAGTGCAAGCGGATTGTCACTCAAGTCCAGATAGTCGAGGCGTTCCATTCCCGCCAATCCCTGGATGTCGTTCGTGCTCAGGGTGAGATTGCATTCGCTGAGCGTCAGCGCCTTAAGATTGCCCATTTTGAAGATCGCGTCTGGAATTTCCTGCAGTGAGTATTCGCGCAGGGTCAGGCTCTTGAGGCGTGAAAAGCCTTGCAGAAAAGGTCCGGCACCCGACGTCATGCCAGCGTCGCTGCGCAGGCTCAAGGCCGTGACATGACTGAAGTCGGCGCTCAGTGCGGGTAGATCACCGGTGATGACCGTGTTCAGGATCATCTCATAAGTGAGTTCGGGCGATTCATTGAAGTCGTCCAGATCGGTTTCCCGGCGCCAGCAGCGTTCCATCAACAGCTTGAACTCATCGCGGTTGAGGTGCTCGAGCAAAAGCTGTTGAGCGGTGAAGGGTTGGCCGCTGTCGGGATGAACGGCCGGGACGTCGGCCGTCCAGGCCGCCAGTTCGTTGCGCAAGGTGTCGTACTCGGTTTCCAGGCGTGCCAGTTCGGTTCTACCGTCGGCGAGCGTACCGGGCAGGCGATAGATGAAGTCGCTGGCTTGCTCATTATCCAGCCCTGAATAAAGCACTTGCAGGCGCTGGATGTCAGCCTGGCCGGCAAAGATGCCAAAGTCGCGGCGAGTCTGGTTGAAGTGGGTTTTTATCCGCTCGCGACCGGTAGCGGAAATCGGGTTGCCACCCAGGTCGAATCCTTCCTGCACGCTGCTCGGCAAACTGAACAGCGCGGCGGGAAGTTCTGTGATCCGGTTGTCGTTGAGCAGCGCGGTACGAAGGCGGGGGCGCGACATCAATCCGGGTGGCACTTCGGACAGGCCGGTACCGGAAACATCGATGTAGTTCAGGTCTGGCATGTTCTCCAGAGTTGGAGCCAACCCAAGAGGGTTTTTATAAAGGTCGAGCACCTGAAGATTGTTCAGCGAGGCCACCACGGTCTGGCTTCGTGCGTTGAGGGTGACTGCGCAGTCGCTCAGGATCAGCTCATTGAGTTGTGGCCACTGCTCAATGGCGTCCGGCAGTTGACCGAGGTTGAAATTGCGCAGCGCCAGCCGATGCAGGCCGGAAAATCTCTTGAGGAATTCGTTCACGCCGTGGGTGGTGCGATGACCCTCCAGCATGAAGTTGTGAACTTGCGCAAAATCGACGCTCAGCCTGGGTAGCTCCCCCCATATTGGCTGGGAGAACTGGAAGGAAACCAGTGCGTCATTGGCGCTATCCCAGGTGGACTGGCGACGCCAGCAGTCCAGCAATTGTCCCATCAGCTGGCGACGGATGTGTTGCTGGTTGCGTATTTGGTCGGCGCTGAAGCTGACTTGCATGTCCGGAGCGAATCGTGGGACTTCAATGAGCCAGTTATTGAGCTCTTCAAACAACTGCACGTGCTGGTTGATCAGTCGGTGCAACTGCGCACGGGGGCCGTCGGGATGCTGCTGCAAGCGCTCAACGAAGCGTTGCAGTTGCTCTGGCGTCAAATGCGGAAACAGTGAGTGAGTCCGGGTTTGGAGCGAGAGGGTGGTATTGAGGGGCATCTGCCGATAGCCATCGGTGCCGCCAAGCAAACGCATCACGGTGGGATCGTAGGTGGCTTTAAGGATCGGGTGCTGTGCGAGCAGCAAACGCAATGCGTCACGATCCAGTGCGTGTTCACGAATCATTTGCTGGAGTCTTTCACCTTCGCCGATGTTGACGTTCAAGGCGATTCGCTCGCTGTCGGGCAACGCCTGCAACAGGCTTGAATACAGTGTGTCGGCATTGTTCAGAGGTTCTCCGTCAGCATCAAAGGCTTCATAGGCGCCTTCGGCGTTCAATGCCAGCACCTTGCGCGACGTAGCCTCTGGATTGCCGATGCTGTCGATCAGTGGACCGTCTTTTGTGTAGTTGCGGATTTCCAGTCGGACTTGTCCCGACCAGCCTGGCAGGCGTTCCAGCGAATGCAGGGCCAATCGATGGGTGTCAATGTTGTGGGGTGTCGATGGCAGATCGAGCCCTTCACAGGCACGTGTAATCCGCACTTGAAGGTTTGCCTGCTGCGCCATCTCACGCAGGCGTATTGGCACTTTTCCATTTTCGATCTGACGCCGCTCTGCGGTATTGGCACTGTCGAGCAGCGCCTCGGCAACACTGGTGGGCAGGCCCGGTTCAGCGTCTTTGATGTGTTGCACCGGTGAACTGACGCCATGTTCAAGCCTGCGATAGCGTTGTTCGAACAAAATGTGCCTTTTTGTCTGCGCCAGCATTGCCAGGTGGTGGCGCAAGGTTCGGGCCCGGTTTGCAAGGCTGGGCGTGGGTGCACCGAACTCCTCCTGCATCAGTGTCCTTACTTCGCTATCGCTCAGGGTTTGCAACACTGTCTGCAGCAAGTCGTTATCAACCAGTCGTGCCAGGTCGATCTGCACCAAAGGCTGGTCTGCGGCGACACGCTCCCAAACGGTTTTCGCCCCGTCAACCAGGCGCAGCCCTTGATTCGCCGGCCAGTAACCGTAATCGCAGAGCAGTTCCAGTTGTGTGGCCGGGTCGGCATTGAGGTAGTCGTCGGCGCGTTGGCTGTCGATCCGCTCGATGAAAATCTGAAGATCCTGATCAATCTTGAAGCGCTCGAGCGTGTCGGCCAGCAGTGGCGGCAGTTGTCCATTGCCCACATGCATTTTACGCAGGGCATTTTCGTGGCTGCCGCTGATGCTCAACATGCGTTCGCGCTCGCTCAATGAAAAGCGCTGCATGTCGGCACCGATGCGCCGCAGCAGGGTGGTTTTGTCCCAGGTCAGTGGTTGGTCGAGTACCGTTTGCCAGGCGCCTTGGCCGTTGTGCGCCAGTGCAGGTTGATAGGCGTCGGAGCGAGTGGGGTGTTCGATGCGATGCTGGCCGGTCAGCGGATCGTCAGTGACGGAATATTGTTTGCCTTCCAGCGAGAGCACGGTTTTGCCCTGGTGCCGATTCAGTCCCAGCGCATCAGTTTTTGCCTGCTCGGGCAGCGCGATGGATTGCTGGTACGTCGTCAGGTCCGGCTTCCAGTAACGGGCTTCGCCATTCGGCCGTTTGACTGAGTTGAAACGATCGATGAACTGTACGATTTCCCGTGGTAACACTGCACGAAATTCACCTGCTGCGATCGCGCCGCCCGCAGCAAAGGTGCCCACTTGCACGGCGGACTCAACGGCGCCGATCAAATGCCCTATGGCTTCCCGGCCCTGGCCTTCGGCCCAGTCGATGACGCCTTCGAAGGTTTCATCGAGTAACTGGTACGCCATGTAAGCCATCATCAGCTCGCCAAGAAACGGTACGAACGGCAGCGCGATAAACGCTGCAATGTTCAGCAGCGCCGAGGCGATTTCGGTGAAGGAGTCCCACAGTGCCCAGCGCGCCTTGCGGTCGACTGTGGCGGTGGAAACGGCGATGACCCGTGCGTCGTTGAGGATCTTGTCGAGTTTGCGCTGGTATAGATGAATCCACAGGTCACCCTCGATCGCTGCCGATCTCAGTCCCAGGTTTGCGCGAGGGTTTGGGGGCTCTCTCCAGGTCGGGCGTGAATCACCGGGTTCGACCGGTTGCCATGTAACGGGCGTGAGCGATTGGTTCAATTGCGAGAAAAAATACCCGCGATCTTCATGGTTGATGAAACGACTGAAAAACTGTTGATAGGCCGGGTCACGCAGGCGCTCGCCGAGTTCCAGCGCGAATGCCGCAGAAGAGGGATAGGCCTTGATCGGATGCAGCGGGTCATCGGGAATGTAGGCCACCACACTGACCGTTTCGCGAGCACTCTGCAGATCCGGCGCAAACATCACGATGCCCGTCAGGCGGGCATTCATGAGCGTCAATTCGTGAGCGCCCCATGCTTGACCGTGCAACCGCAAGTTCGGTAGCCCGTCGATCAGGCCCAGGATCAGGCGCTGGATACCGCTGCCCAAAAATTTTTGCATGTGCGCCATGTGCAAGGCCGCTGTCAGCGCTGTTTTCTGGCTCTCGTGAATTTTGGGCTGCAGGATGGCTGCGACTACCGGGTTGCTGATGCCCAGATTTTCTTCCAAATAGGTTTTATAGCGCTCGCCAATGTCCAGGTCCCGGCACAGGCGGGTAAACGCCACGATGGGCATCTTTTCCAGAATCGTTGGCAGGGCGGTGAACTGCCCGGAGGAAGAGGGTGGTGTGATGTAGGCCGAGGCGGGTTCAAAGGCGTCAGTTTCGGTTTCAGCGTTTTCGAAATTGTGCAGTGCCGCGTCCAGCAGCGACACGGTCCAGATGCGTGCAGCCCCGGACTTCATGCGCAGCCAGGGGTTGTGCGCGGGAATATAAAGGCGCAGAAAGATTTTGCTGACGTCCAGTTCCAGGTCGAAACGACTCTTGAGTGTCGCTTTCAACAGCGGTTCGGCGAAGGCTGAGGGATTCAGCAGATTCGCCAGGACCCGATCAACCCGACCCTGGCTTAGCGCATGGGTGGAAATCAGTTGGCCGAGTTCAGCGTGTTGATCTCGCGAGGCATCCTTGAGGCTGGCCGCCATTTTCGGATTGACGTTGCCTAGCGCTTCACGACGTTGTGGGGTTGCCTGGCGCAGCCAGGAAGGAATGATATTGAGCAGATGCTGATAATGCGTATCGGGCCTGGAAGCCTCGAAGCTGTCGCTATGGTCGGTATTCATGGGGATAGGTGCCGTCGATGTTGAGAGGCACCTAGGAAAACCCGTAAACACGAACGACGTGCGGTACATATTTACGGCACGGGGCGAATCGGCATCGGTATCGACGATGCAACCTGCCGCAAACCTGCGCCGCCAGTTAAACTGCGCCTTTGCGACCCTATATGTCGCATTGCCGTAAACCCGGGAAAATCCGGGGTTTGCGCTATAAGAAGTTGTCGCTTGGCGGCAAGGCCGGGCTGAAAACTGTCCTTACAATCCTCACCAAGCTCGCCAGTTTCAGGCGAGTGTTTTCTCTTCAGGAGACTCCGATGTCCGTTGAGCACGCTGCGGTACAACGCGCCGATTTCGATCAGGTAATGGTTCCCAACTATGCGCCTGCCGCATTCATTCCTGTGCGTGGCGCCGGTTCCCGCGTCTGGGACCAGTCCGGTCGCGAGCTGATCGACTTCGCCGGCGGGATTGCCGTTAACGTATTGGGCCACGCGCATCCGGCGCTGGTCAGTGCCTTGACCGAGCAGGCGAACAAGCTGTGGCACGTGTCCAACGTGTTCACCAATGAGCCGGCCCTGCGCCTGGCGCATAAGTTGGTCGACGCCACCTTTGCCGACCGCGCCTTCTTCTGCAACTCCGGCGCCGAAGCCAACGAGGCCGCTTTCAAGCTGGCCCGTCGCGTCGGCTTCGACCGTTTCGGCAGCGAGAAGTACGAAATCATCGCCGCGCTCAACAGCTTCCACGGCCGTACCCTGTTCACCGTGAACGTCGGTGGCCAGTCGAAGTACTCCGATGGCTTCGGTCCGAAAATCACCGGCATCACCCACGTGCCGTACAACGATCTGGCCGCACTGAAAGCCGCCATTTCCGACAAGACTTGCGCTGTGGTCCTGGAACCGATCCAGGGCGAAAGTGGTGTCATCCCGGCCGAACTCGAATACCTGCAAGGTGCCCGCGAACTGTGCACCGCGCACAACGCATTGCTGATCTTCGACGAAGTGCAAACCGGTATGGGCCGTACTGGCCATCTGTTCGCCTACCAGCATTACGGTGTGATTCCGGACATCCTGACCAGCGCCAAGAGCCTGGGCGGTGGTTTCCCGATCGCCGCCATGCTGACCACCGAAGACCTGGCCAAGCACCTGGTCGTCGGCACCCACGGCACCACCTACGGCGGCAACCCGCTGGCGTGCGCTGTCGCGGAAGCTGTAATCGACGTGATCAACACCCCTGAAGTGCTGGCCGGCGTCAACGCCAAGCACGACAAGTTCAAGGCGCGCCTTGAGCAGATCGGCGAAAAATACGGCCTGTTCACCAAGGTCCGTGGCATGGGCCTGCTGATCGGCTGCGTGTTGAGCGATGCCTGGAAAGGCAAGGCCAAGGACATCTTCAACGCCGCTGAAAAAGAAGGCCTGATGGTCTTGCAAGCCGGCCCGGACGTGGTGCGTTTCGCCCCGAGCCTGGTGGTGGAAGACGCCGATATCGATGCCGGTCTGGACCGCTTCGAACGTGCCGCAGCAAAACTGACGCAAGCCTGATAGACCCTTCGACGCCTGAGTTTTCGGGCGTCGAACCCAATTTTTATGCCGGCCCCGCTTTTCTGTAGGAGCGAGCCTGCTCGCGATGGGGTGTCAGTCGACACCGATGTGGCTGACCCACCATCGCGAGCAAGCTCGCTCCTACAACGGGCCCGGCTTATTTTCCCCGAAGAGTTTTGAAAAGGAGTGACACCATGCTGGTGATGCGCCCCGCGCAAATGGCTGATCTGGGCGAGGTACAGCGTCTGGCTGCGGACAGCCCGATTGGTGTCACTTCCTTGCCGGATGACGTTGAACGCCTGAGCGACAAGATCGCGGCAAGCGAAGCTTCGTTCGCCGCCGAAGTGAGTTTCAACGGTGAGGAAAGCTATTTCTTCGTCCTCGAAGACTCTGCCACCGGCAAGCTGGTCGGTTGCTCGGCCATCGTGGCATCGGCCGGTTATTCCGAGCCGTTCTACAGTTTCCGCAACGAAACGTTCGTGCACGCTTCGCGTGAGCTGAAGATTCACAACAAGATCCACGTGCTCTCGCAGTGCCATGACCTGACCGGCAACAGCTTGCTGACCAGCTTCTACGTGCAGCGCGATCTGGTGGGTTCGCCGTGGTCGGAACTCAACTCCCGTGGCCGTTTGCTGTTCGTGGCCAGCCATCCGGAGCGTTTTGCCGATTCCGTGGTGACCGAGATCGTCGGTTACAGCGATGAAAACGGCGACTCGCCATTCTGGGATGCCATCGGGCGCAACTTTTTCGACCTCAACTACGCTGAAGCCGAGCGTCTGTGCGGCCTGAAGAGCCGTACGTTCCTCGCCGAACTGATGCCGCATTACCCGATCTACGTGCCCCTGCTGCCGGACTCCGCGCAAGAGGCGATGGGCCAGGTGCACCCGCGGGCGCAGATCACCTTCGACATCCTGATGCGCGAAGGCTTCGAGACCGATCACTACATCGACATTTTCGACGGCGGCCCGACCCTGCATGCCCGTGTCTCGGGGATCCGTTCGATCGCCCAGAGCCGTGTGGTGCCGGTGAAAATCGGCGAGCCGGTCAAAGGTGTCGGTCGCCAGTACCTGGTGGCCAATGCCCAGTTGCAGGATTACCGCGCTGTGATGCTCGAGCTCGATTACGCGCCGGGCAAACCGGTGACCCTGGATCTGGAAGCGGCCGAAGCCCTGGGCGTCGGTGAAGGTGCCAGCGTGCGCCTGGTGGCGGTTTAACACCTGCTTTAAAGAATGCTTAGAAAGCAGCGAGTTTCACGGGTGGCGCAAGCGGCCCGTTTGAGGAGATAGCATGATCGTTCGTCCCGTACGCAGCAGCGATTTACCCGCTCTGATCGACCTGGCCCGCAGCACCGGCACCGGCCTGACCACCTTGCCGGCCAACGAAGAACGTCTGGCCCATCGGGTCGGCTGGGCCGAGAAGACCTTTCGCGGCGAAGCCGGGCGGGGCGACGCGGACTACCTGTTCGTGCTCGAAGATGACAACGCTCGCGTGGTGGGTATTTCCGCCATTGCCGGCGCCGTCGGCCTGCGTGAGCCCTGGTACAACTTCCGGGTCGGTCTGACCGTTAGCGCCTCCCAGGAATTGAACATCTATCGTGAAATCCCGACGCTGTTCCTGGCCAACGACCTGACCGGTAACTCGGAGCTGTGCTCGCTGTTCCTGCACGCCGATTACCGCAGCGGCCTCAACGGTCGCATGCTGTCCAAGGCGCGAATGCTGTTTATCGCCGAATTCCCGCAACTGTTCGGTAACAAGATCATTGCCGAAATGCGCGGTGTTTCCGATGAAGCCGGGCGTTCGCCCTTCTGGGAAAGCCTGGGGCGACACTTCTTCAAGATGGAATTCAGCCAGGCCGATTACCTGACTGGCGTGGGCAACAAGGCGTTCATCGCCGAACTGATGCCGAAATTCCCGCTGTACACCTGCTTCCTGTCGCCGGATGCGCGCAACGTGATCGGTCAGGTTCACCCGGACACCGAGCCGGCGCTGGCCATGCTCAAGAGCGAAGGTTTCAGCTACCAGGGCTACGTCGACATTTTCGACGCAGGTCCTGCGATCGAGTGCGAAACCGGCAAGATCCGCGCAGTGCGCGACAGCCAGGCGCTGGTGCTGGCCGTTGGTACGCCGGGTGACGATGCCACGCCATTCATCATTCACAACCGCAAGCGCGAAGACTGCCGCATCACTGCTGCGCCGGCACGTCTGGCCGCCGGCACCCTGGTGGTCGATCCGCTGACCGCCAAACGTCTTCAACTCAACGCAGGCGATCAAGTGCGCGCCGTGGCGTTGTCCGCAGCTCGGGAGTCGAAATAATGAAGTCGCTTTACATTGCAGGTGAATGGCTGGCAGGTCAGGGCGAAGCCTTCGAGTCGCTGAACCCGGTGACCCAGCAGGTGTTGTGGTCCGGCGTCGGTGCCACCGCCGCTCAGGTCGAATCGGCTGTGCAAGCTGCGCGTCAGGCGTTCCCGGGCTGGGCGCGGCGTACCCTGGAAGAGCGTATCTCGGTGCTGGAAGCCTTTGCTGCTGCGCTGAAAAACCATGCGGACGAACTGGCCCGCACCATTGGCGAGGAAACCGGCAAACCCCTGTGGGAAGCCGCGACCGAAGTCACCAGCATGGTCAACAAGATTGCCATCTCGGTGCAGAGCTACCGCGAACGTACCGGCGAGAAGAGCGGCCCGCTGGGCGATGCCACCGCTGTGCTGCGCCACAAGCCCCACGGTGTGGTGGCGGTGTTCGGTCCTTACAACTTCCCGGGTCACCTGCCGAACGGCCACATCGTGCCGGCACTGCTGGCGGGTAACAGCGTGCTGTTCAAGCCAAGCGAGCTGACGCCGAAAGTGGCCGAACTGACGGTCAAGTGCTGGATTGAAGCCGGTCTGCCGGCCGGCGTATTGAACCTGCTGCAAGGCGCTCGCGAAACCGGCATCGCTCTGGCGGCGAACCCGGGCATCGACGGTCTGTTCTTCACCGGTTCCAGCCGTACCGGCAATCACCTGCACCAGCAATTCGCCGGTCGTCCGGACAAGATCCTGGCGCTGGAAATGGGCGGTAACAACCCGCTGGTGGTCGATCAGGTCGCCGACCTCGATGCCGCGGTGTACACCATCATCCAGTCGGCCTTCATCTCTGCCGGCCAGCGTTGCACCTGTGCCCGGCGCCTGCTGGTGCCGCAAGGCGCCTGGGGCGACACGTTGCTGGCGCGCCTGGTGGCGGTCAGCGCGACCATCGAAGTCGGTGCCTTTGATCAGCAACCAGCGCCGTTCATGGGCTCGGTGGTATCCCTTGGCGCGGCTAAAGCACTGATGGATGCGCAGGAACACCTGCTGGCCAATGGCGCCGTGGCGCTGCTGGAAATGACTCAGCCGCAGGCCCGGTCGGCCTTGCTGACCCCGGGCATCCTGGATGTGAGCGCCGTCGCCGATCGTCCTGACGAAGAGCTGTTCGGCCCGTTGCTACAAGTGATCCGCTACGCTGATTTTGAAGCGGCGATCGCTGAAGCCAACGACACCGCGTACGGCTTGGCCGCTGGTCTGCTGTCGGACTCCGAAGCGCGCTACCAGCAGTTCTGGCTGGAAAGCCGCGCCGGTATCGTCAACTGGAACAAGCAGCTGACGGGTGCTGCAAGCAGCGCGCCATTCGGCGGCGTCGGCGCCTCGGGCAACCACCGCGCCAGCGCCTACTACGCGGCGGACTACTGCGCGTACCCGGTGGCCTCGCTGGAAACGCCGAGCCTGGTGATGCCTGCGGCACTCACGCCTGGCGTGAAAATGGCGTAGCGCCCATTCGCGGGCAAGCCCGCTCCCGCAGTGGTTGAGTGGAACACAAGATGTGTGAACACCACCGAACCTGTGGGAGCGGGCTTGCCCGCGAAGGCCGCGCCTCGGTCTCAAATCTAGTTACTGAAGCCTATAACAACAGATTCTCGTGGAGCCTCGCTGATGAAATCCTATGAAGTCAATTTTGACGGTCTAGTGGGGCCGACCCATAACTACGGTGGCCTGTCCTACGGCAACGTCGCGTCCCAGAGCAACAGCCAGCAGTCTTCCAACCCCAAGGAAGCGGCGCTGCAAGGCCTGGCGAAGATGAAAGCGCTGATGGAAATGGGTTTCCAGCAAGGCGTGCTGGCACCGCAAGAGCGCCCGGATGTGGCCGCGCTGCGTCGCCTGGGCTTTGGCGGCACCGATGCGCAGGTGATCGAGCGCGCTGCCAAAGAGGCAATGCCGTTGCTGGTGGCCAGTTGCTCGGCCTCGAGCATGTGGGTGGCCAACGCCGCCACGGTCAGCCCGAGCGCCGACACCGCTGACGGTCGCGTGCATTTCACCGCTGCCAATCTCAACTGCAAATATCACCGCAGCATCGAACACCCGACCACCAGCCGCGTGCTGGGGGCGATGTTCGCTGACCAGAAACACTTCGCTCATCATGCTGCCTTGCCAGCCGTGGCGCAGTTCGGTGATGAAGGCGCGGCCAACCACACGCGTTTCTGCCGTGAATACGGCAAAGCCGGCGTCGAGTTCTTCGTATTCGGTCGCAGCGCATTCGACACCCGCTACCCGGCACCGCAGAAGTACCCGGCACGCCAGACCCTCGAAGCGTCCCAGGCCGTTGCCCGCTTGCACGGCTTGAGTGATGACGGCGTGGTCTATGCCCAGCAGAACCCGTCGGTGATCGATCAGGGCGTGTTCCACAACGACGTGATCGCGGTCGGCAACGGCGAAGTACTGTTCTATCACGAGGACGCGTTCCTCGAGACTGAGCAGATGCTGGCTGAGCTGCAGAGCAAACTCGCCAAAGTCGGTGGGAAGTTTCAGTCGGTCTGTGTACCGCGTTCCGCAGTAAGCGTGGAAGACGCGGTTCGTTCCTACCTGTTCAATAGCCAACTGCTGTCGCGTCCTGACGGCTCCATGCTCTTGATCGTGCCGGAAGAATGCCGTGGCAACGAGCGTGTCTGGCAGTACCTGCAGGGTTTGACCAGCTCCGGCGGCCTGATCCGCGAAGTGAAAGTCTTCGATCTCAAGCAGAGTATGCAGAACGGCGGTGGCCCGGCTTGCCTGCGGTTGCGCGTCGCACTCAACGAAACCGAGCTGGCGGCCGTCAATCAAGGGGTTATCATGACGGCGCCGTTGTACGGCACACTGACCGAATGGGTCGAGAAGCACTACCGCGACCGCATGACCGAAAACGATCTGGCGGACCCGCAATTGCTGCTTGAGTGCCGGACGGCACTGGATGAACTGACGCAAATCCTTAAACTGGGCGCGGTTTATCCATTCCAGATCAATTGATCGACGGCGCGCCGCCCTCTACGGCAGCGCGCTGCTTCATCTCAAACGAGAGCGTAAAGACATGAGCGATACCCTGCAGCTGATCCTTGAAGACACCGACGGCACGCAACTGGAGACGTCCTGCACCCGCGTCGCGGTCATGTGGCAAGGCAAAGAGCTGTGGATCCAGCAGGATGGCCGCGGTCAGTTGCTGATCGGCGTGGACGTCGAAGAGGGCGACGCCGAATACGCCAACCTGCTGTTGCGCCCATTGGCGACTAATCTGGTAAGTCTGCAACTGGAGATGGAACCGGCTGACCTCACCGACGACGAGGAACACGTTCACGGCCCGGATTGCAACCACGACCACTAAGGAAACCGTTCTATGCTCGCCCTCGGCAAACTGCTTGAACTGACCCTCGCCGGCCGCGAACCGGCGGAGAAGACTCAACTGACTGTCGAAGGCGTGCGCATGCGCTGGTTGAGCGAAGGTGCGCTGGAAGTCCGGCCACCTGAAGCGCGTGACAACGGCCTGGACCTGCTGCTGTCGGCGGGGATCCATGGCAACGAAACAGCGCCGATCGAGCTGCTCGATCGCCTGTTGCACGACATTGCCCGCGGCGACCTGAAGCCGCGCGCACGTATTCTGTTCCTGTTCGGCAACCCCGAAGCGATTCGCAAAGGCGAGCGTTTTATCGAGCAGGACGTCAATCGACTGTTCAACGGTCGTCACGAACAAAGCAGCGGTTCCGAAGCCTTGCGTGCTTGTGAACTGGAACGGCTGGCGGCGAGTTTCTTCAGCCTGCCGGACCGTCAGCGCCTGCATTACGACCTGCACACGGCCATTCGTGGCTCGAAAATCGAGCAATTCGCCTTGTACCCGTGGAAGGAAGGCCGCCAGCATTCGCGCCTGGAACTGGCTCGCCTGCGTGCCGCCGGCATGGAAGCGGTGCTGCTGCAGAACAAGCCGTCCATCGTGTTCAGCGCCTACACCTACGACAAGCTCGGTGCCGAGGCCTTCACCCTGGAGCTTGGCAAGGCGCGGCCGTTCGGGCAGAACGCCGGGGTCAATGTCTCGCTGCTGGAGAGGAGCCTCAAGCAGATCATCGAAGGCACCGAGCCGGAACTGACTGGAGAGGCACTGGACGGTTTGCAGCTGTACAGCGTGGCACGGGAAATCATCAAGCACAGCGACAGCTTCCGCCTGAACCTGCCGGCGGACATCGAGAACTTTTCGGAGCTGGAAGTGGGTTACCTGCTGGCGGAAGACATCGCCAACACCCGCTGGATCATCGAAGAAGAGGGCGCCCGGATCATCTTCCCGAACCCCAAGGTGAAGAATGGTTTGCGTGCCGGCATCCTGATCGTGCCGACTACCGACGAAAACCTGGCCTGACAAACCCCTCTAACCTCTGTAGGAGCGAGCTTGCTCGCGATGAACCCGAAAACGCCGCGGGGTGCCAGGCTTCCCGCGTTATCGTTGACGACTATCGCGAGCAAGCTCGCTCCTACAGTGGGGGGCTGTGTTTAGACCGCCACTGCACGCGGCTCGCTACGACGCAGGCTACGGATCTTCAGCAGCGTATCCGCACACGTCTTCGCCGCTTCCTGGCCTTTATGCACGAAATGCTCGAAGAAGAACTTCTGGTGCTCTTCGCCGGCATGGAAGTGGTGCGGGGTCAGTGACACCGAGAACACCGGCACTTCGGTTTCCAGTTGAACCTGCATCAGGCCGCTGACCACCGACTGGGCGACGAATTCGTGACGGTAGATGCCGCCGTCCACCACCAGGGCTGCCGCGACGATACCGGCATAACGACCGGTCTTGGCCAGCAACTTGGCGTGCAGGGGCATTTCAAAGGCACCGCCGACTTCGAAGAAGTCGATGTCGGATTCCTGATAACCCTGGGCAATCATTTCGGCGACAAAGCCTTTACGGCTCTGATCGACGATTTCCTTGTGCCAGCAGGCCTGGATGAACGCAACGCGCTCGCCCTGATGGTGTTTGCTTTTGCTGTCGATTGCGGTGGGTTGCATGTTCTGACTCCTGTTTGTGTGAAAAACAGGGCGTTATGAATCGAAGGGGATTTGAGGGTACGCGCATGCACGAATGCCTGCGGACGGCCCTTTGCTGTCAATCCCGTTCTCTCTTCATCCGGACTATGACCGTCGGCCCCGGGATCACACCGGGTCTGCTGACCTTGCCGCCAGGCACCGCCGAAGCCGTGCTGTCACCAAGCGCTCGCGGGCTATGCGCATTGCGCGCAATTACCGCCGGTGGGGAGTTGCACCCCGCCCTGAGAACGTTTTTGCCGCCGGAATGTTTGGCGGCGCAGCGTTTTTATCACATATTTCCAGTATGCGCATGGCCCCTTTTGGATGATTGTCATCGACTTTTCCGTTGGTTTAATCGGCCTTTTCCTGCGCAAGGGTTGATTAATCGTCGTCATGCCCGCAGTAATTCCTTCATGAAAGGGATTTCCCCTGCTTACCGAGGCCAGATTCATGAGTGTTATCGATCTTCGCAGCGACACCGTCACCCAACCCTCCGCCGGCATGCTCGACGCGATGGCCAAGGCCGCCACCGGTGATGACGTGTATGGCGAAGACCCGACGGTCAATCATCTGGAGGCTGATCTGGCCAAGCGCCTGGGTTTCGCCGCGGCGCTGTTCGTGCCGACGGGCACCATGAGCAACCTGTTGGGTTTGATGGCCCACTGCGAACGCGGTGACGAGTACATCGTTGGCCAGCAGGCTCACACTTATAAGTACGAAGGTGGCGGCGCAGCGGTGCTCGGTTCGATCCAGCCGCAGCCGCTGGAAGTACAGGCCGATGGTTCGCTGGATCTGGCGCAGGTCGCTGCTGCCATCAAACCGGATGATTTCCATTTCGCCCGCACCCGTTTGCTGGCGCTGGAAAACACCATGCAAGGCAAAGTCCTGCCGCTGGAATACCTGGCCCGGGCGCGCAGTTTTACCCGCGAACATGGCTTGCAACTGCACCTGGACGGCGCACGCCTGTACAACGCAGCAGTGAAGCTGGGTGTCGATGCCTGGGAAGTTACCCAACATTTCGATTCCGTCTCGGTGTGCCTGTCCAAAGGGCTGGGAGCACCGGTCGGTTCGGTGCTGTGCGGCTCGGCCGAGCTGATCGGCAAGGCCCGGCGCTTGCGCAAGATGGTCGGCGGTGGCATGCGTCAGGCCGGGATTCTCGCGGCGGCAGGCCTGTATGCACTGGATCACAACGTAGAGCGCCTGGCCGATGACCATGCCAATGCACAATTACTGGCCGAAGGCCTGCGTGCGGCGGGCTTCGAGGTCGAGCCGGTACAGACCAACATGGTTTACGTGCAGATGGGCGACAAGGCTGAGGCCATCAAGGCCTTTGCCGCCGAGCGCGGGATCAAGCTCAGTGCCGCCGCGCGTCTGCGCATGGTCACGCACATGGACGTCAGCCGGGCGCAAATCGAGCAAGTCGTCGCGACATTCGTCGACTTTTCTGGCAAGTGACGGCGTTAACCGTCTAAATGAGTGTTTGCAACGTACAAACACACTGTACCTAGTCACTAACGCCGATATAATGCGGCCCTTTGCCGTCGCTTCGTCTGTTGACGTTTCGAACAGGCCTTTGGCCGCAGTCTCCGTGGAAGAACCTAATGAAAAGCGCAGAAATCCGTGAAGCCTTCCTTCGCTTCTTCGAAGAGCAAGGCCACACCCGTGTAGCCTCCAGCTCTTTGATTCCGGGCAACGACCCAACCCTGCTGTTCACCAACGCGGGGATGAACCAGTTCAAGGACTGCTTCCTGGGCCAGGAAAAGCGCGCGTACACCCGCGCGGTCAGCAGCCAGAAATGCGTGCGCGCCGGCGGCAAGCACAACGACTTGGAAAACGTCGGTTATACCGCCCGTCACCACACCTTCTTCGAAATGCTGGGTAACTTCAGCTTCGGCGATTATTTCAAGCGTGATGCCATCAGCTACGCCTGGAACTTCCTGACTTCCGACAAGTGGCTGAACCTGCCGAAGGAAAAGCTCTGGGTCACTGTTTACGCCAGCGATGACGAGGCGTACGACATCTGGACCAAGGAAATCGGGGTTCCGGCCGAGCGTATGGTGCGCATCGGCGACAACAAGGGCGCGCCTTACGCCTCCGACAACTTCTGGACCATGGGCGATACCGGCCCGTGCGGTCCTTGCACCGAGATCTTCTATGATCACGGCGCCGACATCTGGGGTGGCCCACCGGGCTCGCCGGAAGAAGACGGCGACCGTTACATCGAAATCTGGAACAACGTGTTCATGCAGTTCAACCGCACCGCCGATGGCGTGTTGCATCCACTGCCAGCGCCGTCGGTCGACACCGGCATGGGCCTGGAGCGGATCAGTGCCGTGCTGCAGCACGTTCACTCGAACTATGAAATCGACCTGTTCCAGAGCCTGCTGAAAGCTTCGGCCAAGGCCATCGGTTGCACCAACGATGCCCAGGCTTCGCTGAAAGTGGTGGCCGACCACATCCGTTCCTGCGGTTTCCTGATCGCCGACGGCGTGCTGCCATCCAACGAAGGCCGCGGCTACGTGCTGCGCCGGATCATCCGTCGCGCCTGCCGTCACGGCAACAAGCTGGGCGCCAAGGGCAGCTTCTTCTACCAGATCGTTGCGGCCCTGGTTGCCGAGATGGGCGAAGCCTTCCCAGAGCTGAAATCCCAGCAGGCGCACATCGAGCGCGTGCTGAAAGCCGAAGAAGAACAGTTCGCCAAGACCCTGGAGCAGGGCCTGAAGATCCTCGAGCAGGATCTGGCTGAACTCAAAGGCGACGTGGTGCCGGGCGACGTGGTGTTCAAGCTCTACGATACCTACGGCTTCCCGATGGACCTGACCGGCGACATCGCTCGCGAGCGCAGCCTGACCATTGATGAAGAAGGTTTCGAGCGTGAAATGGAAGCCCAGCGCGTCCGTGCCCGCTCCGCCAGTTCCTTCGGCATGGACTACAACAGCCTGGTCAAGGTCGATGTGGACACCGAATTCACCGGTTACACCGCTCACAGCGGTTCCGCCAAGATCGTTGCGCTCTATAAAGACGGGCAATCGGTTGACGTACTGAGCGAAGGCGAAGAGGGCGTGATCGTCCTCGATAAGACGCCGTTTTATGCGGAGTCCGGTGGCCAGATTGGTGATTGCGGTTTCCTCCAGGCTGGCGCTGCACGTTTCGACGTGCGCGACACCACCAAGACCGGTGGTGCGTTCCTGCACCACGGCGTGCTGGATTCGGGCAGCCTGATCGTAGGTACTCCGGTGGAGACTCATGTCGACGCCGAAGTGCGTCACGCGACTTCGCTGAATCACTCGGCGACTCACTTGCTGCACGCTGCATTGCGCCAGGTACTGGGCGACCACGTCCAGCAGAAAGGTTCGTTGGTCGACAGTCAGCGCCTGCGCTTCGACTTCAGCCACTTTGAAGCGATCAAGCCTGAGCAACTCAAAGCGCTGGAAGACATCGTCAACGCCGAGATTCGCAAGAACTCCGAAGTTGAAACCGAAGAAACCGATATTGACACCGCCAAGAAGAAAGGCGCGATGGCGCTGTTCGGCGAGAAATACGGCGACAACGTGCGTGTACTGAGCATGGGTGACTTCTCCGTCGAGCTGTGCGGCGGTATCCACGCCAACCGTACCGGCGACATCGGCCTGCTGAAAATCATCAGTGAAGGCGGTGTTGCATCGGGTGTGCGTCGTATTGAAGCCGTCACCGGTGCGCAAGCGTTGGCCTACTTGAATGCGGCCGAAGAACAACTCAAGGAAGCGGCCAGCCTGGTCAAGGGCAGCCGCGACAACCTGATCGACAAGCTGTCGGCTGTGCTGGAGCGCAACCGTCTGCTGGAGAAGCAACTCGAGCAGTTGCAAGCCAAGGCTGCCAGTGCCGCAGGCGACGATCTGTCGGCCCAGGCGCTGGACGTCAAGGACGTGAAAGTGCTGGCCGTGCGTCTGGACGGTCAGGATGGCAAGGCGCTGCTGGCGCTGGTCGATCAACTGAAAAACAAACTCGGCCGCGCAGTGATCCTGCTCGGCAGTGTCCATGAGGAAAAGGTCGTTCTGGTTGCAGGCGTAACCAAAGACCTGACTGGCCAACTCAAAGCCGGTGATTTGATGAAGCAAGCCGCTGCGGCAGTGGGCGGGAAGGGCGGTGGTCGTCCAGACATGGCGCAAGGCGGCGGTACCGACGCTGGCGCACTGGATGCGGCACTGGCCCTGACCGTTCCGTTTGTAGAGCAGGGTCTATAAGGCAGTACTTGCGGCTCGTAGTCTAGTGGCGGGCCGCAACGCTGTTTGAGTGATTATTTGGGCGCCCTTCATGGGCAGAGGCGGCTTTGAAATGGCTTTGATCGTACAGAAATTTGGAGGCACCTCGGTCGGCACTGTCGAGAGAATCGAGCAGGTCGCCGACAAGGTTAAGAAATTCCGCGATGCCGGCGATGACCTGGTGGTTGTGCTGTCTGCAATGAGCGGCGAAACCAACCGTCTGATCGATCTGGCCAAGCAAATCAGTGGCAACGGTCAACCGGTTCCGCGCGAGCTGGACGTGATCGTCTCCACCGGTGAGCAGGTGACGATTGCCCTGTTGGCCATGGCGCTGATCAAGCGTGGCGTGCCGGCGGTGTCGTACACCGGCAACCAGGTGCGGATTCTGACGGATAGCGCGCACAATAAAGCGCGTATCTTGCAGATTGATGACCAGAAGATTCGCGGTGACCTGAAGGCAGGTCGTGTGGTGGTTGTCGCCGGTTTCCAGGGCGTCGACGAACACGGCAACATCACCACTCTCGGTCGTGGCGGTTCCGACACCACCGGCGTGGCGCTGGCGGCGGCCCTGAAGGCTGACGAATGCCAGATCTACACCGACGTCGACGGCGTCTACACCACCGACCCGCGTGTGGTGTCCGTGGCTCAGCGCCTGGACAAGATCACCTTCGAAGAGATGCTGGAAATGGCCAGCCTCGGTTCCAAGGTGCTGCAGATCCGCGCGGTCGAGTTCGCCGGCAAGTACAACGTTCCGCTGCGCGTACTGCACAGCTTCAAGGAGGGTCCGGGCACCCTCATTACTATTGATGAAGAGGAAACCATGGAACAGCCGATCATTTCCGGTATCGCTTTCAACCGCGATGAAGCCAAGCTGACCATCCGTGGCGTGCCAGACATCCCGGGCGTTGCATTCAAGATTCTCGGCCCGATCAGTGCCGCGAACATCGAAGTCGACATGATCGTGCAGAACGTTGCGCACGATAACACCACCGACTTCACCTTCACCGTGCACCGCAACGACTACCAGGCGGCGCAAGCCGTGCTGGAAAAAACCGCTGGCGAGCTGGGTGCCCGTGAGGTCGTGGGCGACACCAAGATCGCCAAGGTGTCGATCGTTGGCGTTGGCATGCGTTCTCACGCAGGTGTGGCCAGCCGCATGTTCGAATCCCTGGCCAAGGAAAGCATCAACATCCAGATGATCTCGACTTCGGAAATCAAAGTCTCCGTAGTGATCGAAGAGAAGTACCTGGAACTGGCTGTGCGCGCTCTGCACACGGCTTTCGAACTGGACGCGCCGGCCCGCCAGGGCGAGTGATGCGTTTGCCAAAAGGCGCGGTCTGACCGCGCCTTTTGTTTTTTTGAATGGCGGGGCTCCCGAGCCTGTTCTTTTGCTCGCGCTAGTCAATACTCAGGCATGTAGGGCTGCGACCGCTCCGGTTGTGGGTCGAGTGCCTTTTTTTTGCAGACTGTTGTCCCTGAAATGAAATGCGTGAGGAGAAAGGTATGCTGATTCTGACTCGTCGGTGCGCAGAAAGCCTGATTATCGGTGATGGCGAAATCACCGTGACCGTGCTCGGCGTCAAAGGAAATCAAGTGCGCATCGGTGTTAATGCTCCCAAAGAGGTGGCTGTTCACCGGGAAGAAATTTACCTGCGTATCAAGAAAGAGAAGGACGAAGAACCAAGCCATTAATTTTTATCGTTTTTTATGTTTGCAAACGGGGAAGAAGCTGGTTAATATACGCCCCGTGTTGCGGAGAGCTGGCCGAGTGGCCGAAGGCGCTCCCCTGCTAAGGGAGTACACCTCAAAAGGGTGTCGGGGGTTCGAATCCCCCGTTCTCCGCCATTATTTGCGTAGTACGTTGTAATCTGGCTTTTTCGGTAAGTTGTTGAAATTACTAGAAAAAGTGTTTGACATAGAGATTAGACGGCCTATAATGCGCGGCAACAAATGCACTCGTAGCTCAGCTGGATAGAGTACTCGGCTACGAACCGAGCGGTCACAGGTTCGAATCCTGTCGAGTGCACCATTTAAGAGTTAGTTGCAGCAATGTAAGTAACTTGGCTCCAACCAGTTGTGGTCTGGTCTAAAAACACAAAATGCACTCGTAGCTCAGCTGGATAGAGTACTCGGCTACGAACCGAGCGGTCACAGGTTCGAATCCTGTCGAGTGCACCATACAACAGAAAGCCCGCATTTAATGCGGGCTTTTTGCCGTCCGGGATTTGGCTTTTCCTTTCGCGCATCCCCTCTCGTCGAACTCCACCTGTGCGCTGCGACCTCGCAGGGTGTTGTAACGATAGCTCGTGGCTGAATTGCGAATACTGATCTTGTCTGGCTTGCCGAGGGCACTTTCGACGTCTTGCTGGCTCATGCCGGCGAGTACTCGCTGATTGATGATTGCTTCCCGGCGCTCCCTGGCACTGATCAGGTTTCCACATTTGTCCTGCGTCTGGCCGACCACGGTCGGCTCTCTCCTTTTGATTTTCGTGCCTGATGTTTCACTGGGTCCGGCTTCCGGCATAAGCGCCATCGTGCTGCCAGGTGTAAAGGTACGGACATCCTGAAGTGAAACGTTTTCTCCTGCGGCACAGCTCAGCGTGGTGAAGGTGATGCGCCCATTGGCCCCCTCGCAGCGGTGAACGGTGGTGGCGAGCGCCAGGGGCAGGGGGCTGAGCAGGCTGAGCAGTAAAAGGAGTGGTGGAATTGATGGCATCAGGCGTCCTCCATGACGTTGCTTTTCAAGGGTAGCGGCTACAATTTTCGAAGGGGGGTGTGTTTTCTTTTCAGAATGCGTCGTCGCATTTTCATGGATCAGGACGATGCTCAAGTTTGTTGTGCAAGCGCTTGTTTCAGCCAAGATTTTTTAACGTTTAAAACCGTCAGGCGGTGTATCATTGCGCCCGTCAGCCCCGCCGGGGCTTGTGGAATATCTCCATGGACTTACCCAGTAGTTACTCAGTACCCCGTTTTACCAATCATGAATTGACTGATTGATCCTTCCGGCGTGCCCCGCTGCTGGGAGTGGAGTTCGCCTATGTCCGAAGTTGAAGTAAAGAAAACGCAGGAAAGCTTGCAGGATCGCCTGGCTCAGGTGGTTGAGTTGCTGCAGCGCCAGCGAGTAGTAGAAGACCTGACTCACCGCCAGGAAGGCCCGCATCATGACCGGGTCGAGAACCTGGTCCACCGGCAGAACCTTGTCGAGTTGCAACGCAAGCTCGATGACCTGCACTCCGCCGACGTCGCCTACATCCTTGAAGCCTTGCCGCTGGACGATCGTCTGACGCTCTGGCAACTGGTCAAGGCCGATCGCGACGGCGACATCCTTCTCGAAGTATCCGATTCGGTCCGTGAATCGCTGATCGCCGACATGGACGATCACGAGCTCCTGGCAGCGGCCAAGGACATGGATGCCGACGAACTCGCTGACCTGGCCTCCGAGCTGCCGCGAGACGTCGTCCATGAGCTCATGGAGACCCTCGATCAGCAACAACGCGAGCGCGTGCGTTCGGCACTGTCCTACGATGAGGAACAGGTCGGTGCGTTGATGGACTTCGAGATGGTGACCATCCGCGAGGATGTCAGCCTTGAAGTGGTCTTGCGTTATCTGCGCCGTCTCAAGGAGTTGCCGGGCCATACCGACAAACTGTTCGTGGTCGATTACGACGGCGTCCTCAAGGGCGTGTTGCCGATCAAGCGTTTGCTGGTCAACGACCCGGACAAACAGGTTGCCGAGGTGATGGCCAGCGACCCGGTGAGTTTCCACCCGGACGAAGACGCCTACGATGCCGCCCAGGCGTTCGAGCGTTACGACTTGATCTCCGCCCCCGTGGTCGACAAGAACGGCAAGCTGATCGGTCGTCTGACCATCGATGAAATGGTCGACCTGATCCGTGAAGAGAGCGAAAGCGAAGTTCTCAACATGGCGGGTCTGCGTGAAGAAGAGGACATTTTTGCGTCGGTCTGGAAATCCCTGCGTAACCGTTGGGCCTGGTTGGCGATCAACCTGATTACCGCGTTCGTGGCTTCCCGGGTCATCGGTTTGTTTGAAGGTTCGATCGAGAAGCTTGTGGCGCTTGCGGCTTTGATGCCGATCGTGGCGGGAATCGGTGGTAACTCGGGCAACCAGACCATCACCATGATTGTTCGGGCCATGGCGCTGGACCAGGTGAGCACCGGCAATACCTCGCGCCTGATGCGCAAAGAGTTGGCGGTAGCGCTGATCAACGGCGTGATCTGGGGCGGGGTGATCGGTGTGGTTGCCTACCTGCTGTATGGCAGTTGGTCATTGGGCGTGGTGATGACCGCCGCGATGACGCTCAACCTGTTGCTGGCAGCATTGATGGGGGTCTTGATTCCGATGACCCTGGCGAAGATGGGGCGCGATCCGGCAATGGGTGCCAGTGTGATGATCACGGCCATGACCGACAGCGGAGGCTTTTTCATCTTCCTCGGGCTGGCGACAATTTTCCTGCTCTGATGCCCAACTCACTGAAAACCCGCCTTCTGGCGGGTTTTTTGTGCCCGGATTTCAGGCAAAAAAAAGGTTCTTCAGGCAATCCCGGGAAACTGTAGGAGCCAGCCTGCTGGCGATGGACTCAAGTGCGCCGCGTTCATCCAGTTCATACGCGTTATCGTTAACGACCATCGCCAGCAAGCTGGCTCCTGCAAGGGGCCGTGCCCATGCTTAAACCAGTGAAATAATCAAAAAAAAAGCCAGCGATCAGGCTGGCTTGAGCTTTCTGGCTGAATCAGGACGCGTCAGCGGCCATTTCAGCGTCATGAGCGATCAGCGAAACCAGGGCATTCTGCTGTCGATGGGAGAGTTGGCGGAAGCGTTGCAGCAGCTCCCGTTCGTGCAAGGAAAGCTCCGGGCTGTCCAAGCGCATGCTCAACTCTTCTCCCAGTGCGCCTTCCTGAATGAGACTCTGCTCAAGGCGCGCAATGATTTCGGAGTTCATGCTGCGATGATGATTGCGAGCCACCTCGGCAATGCGTTCACGCATTCCGTCTGGCAGACGTACGACGAACTTGTCAGCCGTACGGCTGGAATAAATTGCCTGTTTCAATGGGCGCATATATTTAACCGGTTAGTTCAGGGGAGCGGTTTTCGGGATTGGCCGCAGGATGTCTGGTAGGACAAGCGCTCTGACCAAATGTTCAACCTGAATTGATAGAGGCGCGCATCATGCCTCAAGCAAGCCAGATCCTTGGCGTCAATTCTGTGACAAATATTGAACTGTATAAAGGCTTTCTGCCAGCACCAATTATCAGAAATGCAGACTGGTTTGAAAAGTTCGACCGGGCCGTATCGCTTGGCGCTTTCTCCGCCCGACGAAGGTTTCTGATGGGCAGCAAAAGCGGACTCGATCCCTGTTCCTTGCTTTTTACAGAATAGTGGCAAATGGCCGATTTACTAGGGGAGGTCGTATAGAGGGGGGGAATTCAGGATGGATGGCAGAGCCTTGCGCCAGATCTGCCATACCCGGATTAACGCAGCACCGGATCAAATTTGATCTTGCGCCCGGCTATCAATGCGAGCACGAACAGCGCGGTGAATACACCACAGGCGATCAAGGGGAGGGTGACGATCATGTCCTGGGTCAATGACAGATGAAAAATGCCACTCAACAAGGCGAGGATGAAGAAACTCGCGGCTGATCTGGACATGCAGTGCTCCTGGTGGGGGTCATTCAAAATATCAAGCGTTCGGCAGACAGAGCCGGCACCAGGATGTTTTCCTGGCTGACAAAGCCGTGCTGGTCGCTCATCACTGCCAGTTGTGGCGCCTTCTGCAACTGAAGGTAATGCGGCATTCGCTGGGCAACCTGCGTGGCACCGCTCTCGGGGGTAAAGTAAAAACCCGGCAAAACCGTCAGGGCGATTGCAATCGAGAGTAAAAGGGCGCTGTTCATGGCGCGGGCCTCGGTTGTTCTGTGAGAACAGTAGAAGCAGCTCGCATGCCAGAGTCTATCGGCAATTAAATTCTTTAAAAACAATGAATTAAGTTATTTTTGGTAAAGCTCCATATTGCATTTTGCAATGATGGCTTTTTGCACTGATGCAATTTGCACGGTAAACAAGTCCGCGCCCGGCCAAGGCGACTGCCTACACTTAAAAAGCCATACGGACGACATGACAAAAGCCAGCCCGGCCGTTAACATGCACGCCGTCCATCGCACCGCGTTCTGTCGCGGTCAACTTGTGTCTCAGTAGCTCAATTGGATAGAGCATCCCCCTCCTAAGGGGAAGGTTGGCAGTTCGAACCTGCCCTGGGACACCATATTTCGCAGATCCCCCCTGTTTCAACGCTTCATTTTCACGACTTGTAGACAAAGTTCGACAAACTCAGGTGCCTGGGATTTATCGAATCCATCAACTCTACTTTCGCGACTTTCCGTCTCCCCTCCAAATAGTCTGAAACTCCCAGCCCGCCTGGGAGTATCGGCCGATGTGCATCCTCCGGTGCCTGTTCATAGTTGTGACCTATAGAACCGAAAATGGTCCAAGGTCGACCCCCGATGACTGGACCCGCTCAGGAGACAGTCATGACTATGCGCAAGAAATCCTCATCGCCAACGAGTGACCTGACCAACAACGCCGATGGCCATCTATCACCCGTCAGTCACGACTGGACTTTTACCTATGTGAGCGATCCACCCCGTCCATACACTCCGTTCGTCACCACCGACCTTAAAGACTACGCCCCCGGCAGCACCGCCATCGTCACGGCCAGCGGTTTCGCCGCCGGCAGCACCGTGACGCTCGAAGTGGACCACGCCATCGGTGCCGGCGCGGATGGTGTGTGGGGTACGTCCGACGACGTGCTCGATACCAACACCGGCGAGGGGCATGAGCCCTGGTCCGTGACCGACGGCGGCGCTGGCGATCTCGACGGCCAGGTCAACGGCAGCGTCACTACCTCCTGGTACGTGAATCCCGACGACTCGGCAGGCGCAACGTTTCTGCTCACCGCGGCCTCTGCGGGTGCCGATGGTGTACTCGGCACCGGTGACGACGCCGTGGCGACAATGTCGTTTACGGACAGCGTTTTGGGCGTCGTGGCGACCGGCGAGGACGTTACGCTGGATGAAACGGCCGGGTTGCAGAACAGCACTGCCACTCCAGGCCCTGCGGGGGACGCTGACGACAACGACATTCTGGTGGCGTCCCTGCCCTCGATCTTCTCTACCCGTTTGACTGCACTGGGGGCCGGTACCGCAACGGGTGCCGCCTTGAGCGGCTATACCGGTGCCGTGGGCAACACCGGCAGCAATGCATTCACCATCACCGCTGACCCCGGAGCAAGCATTACCGATATCAGCTTCGTCGGTGTCTCTGGCGCACCGCTCAATGGCGTGGACAGCGGACTGGTTACCCTCGATGGCACCAGCATCCTTCTCTATACGGATACGAACAACAACATCGTCGTGGGCCGAGCCGGAAGCACAACCGGTGCGATCGTGTTCGCTGCCTATATTGAAGAAACCGGATCTCCGGTCACGGGCGGCAAGATCTGGACCGTGGAGTACCAACCGCTCAAGCATCCCGATATGACGAACGCCGATGATTCGCTCAATCTGCTGAACAAGGTTTTCATCGGAGCCAGTCAGGACATGGAATTCAGTCTGGCCAATGCGCCCTCCGGTCAGAACCTCTTCCTGATGTTCACGAAGGCGAACCCGACTGTTGTCAACGACGGTGGTGTGTTGCGGATCACGGATCCCACGATTATCGCCACCGGCAAGGACCCCGCTGATCAGTCAAGCGGCGCCAATATAACGACGGGCGACACGATCAATACCAGCCAGGCGGGGGGGCCGACCACCTTCGGCACCAACAATCAGATGATTGTGGAGCAAGAGGGCATCCGCTTTTCGTTCGTCACGGGTGCCAGGCAGAATGTGACCATTCCCAACCTGGACCAGAACGAAGCTGATGTTGAATCCAACGTCGATTTTACCGGCGTATTCAATGCGAAATCGGCCAGTTTCGATGTCGTGCAGTTGCAAAGCGGCAAGAGTGCGGTGGTAAGAATCAGTGCATTCAGCACCGCTGCTGAGCCTGGCGCGAATTTCATCAATGGGTATGCGAATGATGCGTCGGTATCCATCACCAATGTTCGTGTCTTCAACAGTACCGGGCAGGTGATCGAGAATTCAAACGGCTCGGTGAATGATCCGGCCATCACCATCAGCTTTGCAGCAGGGGTTGCAACAATCATCGGCGTTAAAGCCGGCTACCAGATTGAATACACCACAACGTCGGACCACAACCGGGTGCTCGTCGAGAACGGGGCGGCCGTCACTGCCAAGGGCAATGAGCACGCCGACTTTGATATCGGTGGTTTCACGCTGGTCCAGGCCTCTATTTCGAAAACCGAAATCGGCTCCAAGATCATCTTCGACGACGACGGGCCGAGCATCAGCACTACCGGCACGGAGCCGACGCTGACGGTGGACGAGACGGTACTGGCGACCAACGCGACCCAGAGCTTTGCCGCCAACGTCAACTCGGCGTTTGGCGCCGATGGTGCCGGCACCCTGACCTATGCGCTGGGCGTGGTGGCGGGAGCTTCCGGGCTGACGGATACGGCCTCGGGCGAGGCGGTGA
>NZ_AKJL01000326.1 GCF_000282355.1 Pseudomonas sp. GM49 | reverse complement strand
GGCTACCCGCCGAACCTGAAAGTGCTGGTCGATGGTGTGCGTGACACGCGCAGCGCCAAGGGCGCCAAGTTCTACTTCCTGCGGCGCATCCCCCGTGACCCGCTGGCAACCGTCAAGCGTGACGACGAGGGCGGCTGGGGTCTGCGTTCCTATGACAGTTCGGCTGAGAACCCACGGGAGGGCCAGGACGTCTTTGACGTTTACTCCAAGGCCCGGGGCAAGGGCCTCAACGGTATCGCCTACCGAGAGTGGTGAGCATATGAGTCGGCAAAAGGGTTTTACCCTGATTGAACTGATGGTGGTCTTGGCAATCATCGCGACCCTGATGACGATCGCCTTGCCACGCTACTTCAACAGCCTGGAGGCCTCCAAAGAGACCACCTTGCACCAGAGCCTGTCGTCCATGCGCGAGGCGCTGGATCACTACTATGGAGACACCGGGCGTTATCCCGATTCCATCGAACAGCTGGTCGAACTGCGCTACCTGCGAAGCCAGCCGCTGGACCCGATTGCCGAGCGCAAGGACACATGGGTCATAGTCGCGCCACCGGATGGCGTGGCGGGCGGGGTGGCCGATATCAAGAGTGGAGCCAGCGGGAGGGCGCGTGATGGCAGCCTGTATTCCGAGTGGTAAGCCATCGGGTCAGGATGGCTTCACCTACCTGGGTGTGCTGTTTCTGATCGTCGTGATGGGCCTGGGCCTGGCCAGTGCCGGCGAGTTGTGGGCCACCGCTTCGCGCCGGGATCGGGAACACCAGTTGCTCTGGGTCGGTACGCAATATGCCAAGGCGTTGCGCAGCTATTACCGCAGTTCGCCCGGTATGGCGCAGTACCCGAAAGAACTCTCGGACCTGTTGCAGGACGAGCGTTTCCCGACGGCCAAACACCATATCCGACAGCTGTATCCGGAGCCGATGACAGGTGGCGAATGGGAGCTGATACGCGGTATCGACGGCCGGATCAGCGGTGTGTACTGCCCGTCCACTGAGAAGCCGCTCAAGCAGGTGAATTTTCCCAGCCAGTGGTCGGACTTCAATGGCATGGCCAGTTACAAGGACTGGCAGTTCGTGGCCGAGAAAGCCTCCCTCGAAGACACCGGGGGGCCGCCGAAAGCACAGTCCTCCGCGCCCCAGGCGTTGCAGCCTTGAACCGCAGGAGCGAGCCTGCCAGCCGGGGTGTACACAGCTCAAACTGTGGGAGCGGGCTTGCTCGCGAAGGCGGCCTGACAGCCAACCTGTGTTTTGCTGACTGAGTACATATCCATTCCTGCGGTCACGGCCACTTACGGTTTCGCCCTTACGGCGAGTCCCTTTTGGCAAACGCCCC
>NZ_AKJL01000325.1 GCF_000282355.1 Pseudomonas sp. GM49 | reverse complement strand
GGGGCGGTGCGGCGGCCGACAAGCCCCCTCGCCACAAACACTGGTGTTGCCGCTACAACCCATCCCCCAGCACCTTTATGTACTCCGGGCTTTCGCTGATCGAGTTATGCCCCGTACCCGGTATCACCTGCAGTGACGCCACGCCTTTGGCGAAGTGTGTGTACAAACGCTCGGTGCTCGAACGCGGAATCACTTCATCATGCTCGGCGGCAATCAGGCGAGTCGGCACCGTGATGCGGGAAGCGTACTGCCAGGACGGGTATTTGTCCTTCAACAACCAGCGCACCGGAAACCAGCGGAACTGTCGGGCGGCGAGCCCTTCGAGGCTGTTGTAGGGCGTGATCAATACCAGCCGTGCCACCGGGCGCTGGCTGGCCAGGCGCACGGCAACGCCCGAACCCAGGCTGCGTCCGACCACCGCCACATGCGGATGGCTGGCATGCACCTGGTCGAACAACGTGATGGCATCGCGGGCAATGGCCTCTTCGGAAGGCGAGCCGGAACTCCCGCCATAGCCACGGTAATGCAGCAGGTACAGGGCGTAGTCAGGGAACGCTTGGGAGAACTCGGGCAAGTTGCGCGAGACGTCTTCGGCATTGCCGCCAAAATAAATCAGCGCGTTGGGACCCTCGTGAGGGCGGACGGAGACCAGCACCTGTGCGTCGGCGACCGGCAGGGTGAGCAGCGCCCCGGATGTCCCGACGGCGCGAGGCTGCGGGTAGTAAATAAGTGCCCGTTGAAACACGAACAGCGCCACGCACAGCGCCAGGTACAACGCAGCGACGATGACGATGAGTAACACCAGGGTGCGCGACATTCGACTAACGTTAGTGGGCGGCATTGACTGCTCGGGGTTAGAACGCGGCTACTGCCGGAAGGCTTTCAGAGTGTAGTCAATCGACTCATGGCGCGGGTTATCCGGAGTGTCGACGCGATGGGCCGAATCCCGGCGACTGGTGAGAAGCGTTTTATGAGCCATCCTGAGGGTTGATCCATAGAGAAATACTCACGCTGACTGCCGGTGCTTCGGCGGTCTACGGCAGGTGCGCAACTGGCGCCGTCGACGGGAACAGGAGGCTAGACCATGCAGACCCGCGCCATTCCTTCCAGCAACGAGTCCTTGCCGATCGTAGGGTTGGGCACTTATCGCGGATTCGATGTCGAGCCTTCGCAACCGGCCTGCAAAGATTTGCCCGCAGTGCTGGATGCGTTGTTCGACAAGGGTGGCAAGCTCATCGACAGCTCGCCGATGTACGGTCGCGCCGAACAGACCACCGGCGAACTGCTGTCGATTCATGAGCCGCGCTCGCCGGCGTTCCTGGCCACCAAGGTGTGGACCCGGGGCCGCGAAGAAGGCATCGCGCAGATGGAGCAATCCTTCGCCCTGCTGCAGACCGACCGGATCGACCTGATGCAGATCCACAACCTGCTGGACTGGCAGACGCACCTGCCGACCCTGCGCCACTGGAAGGAAAAAGGGCGCATTCGCTACATCGGCATCACCCATTACACGGCGTCGGCCTATGAAGAAGTGGAAGCGGTACTCAAGGCCGAGCCGCTGGATTTTTTGCAGATCAACTACGCGCTGGATGATCGCGGTGTCGAGAAACGCCTGCTGCCGTTGTGCCGCGAGCGTGGGGTGGCGGTGATTTGCAACCGGCCGTTCGGCGGTGGCGGCTTGTTAGCCAGGCTGAAGGAAAAACCGCTACCGGGCTGGGCGGCGCAAGTCGGGGTCAAGAGCTGGCCGCAACTGGCGCTGAAGTTCCTGCTGTCGCATTCGGCGGTGACCTGCGTGATTCCGGGCACCGGCAACCCGCGCTACATGGCGGAAAATGCCCGGGCCGGTTTCGGCCCGATGCTGACCGATGCCCAGCGCCAGCAACTGATTGCGCTGGTGGGCTAGCGACGTGTTCAACCCGTTACGGCGAGTCGTCGAACCTCTCCTATACTGATTCGCGTCCATGCCGCTGGCAGTTCATTCGTTGTTCTGGCGGCGTCCCTGTCCATTACTGCAAGGAGATCGAACATGGCAATTCGCATTGGCGACGAAGCACCGGATTTCACCGCCGACACCACCGAAGGCACCCTCAATTTTCACCAGTGGATCGGCGATGGGTGGGCCATCCTGTTTTCCCATCCCAAGGATTTCACCCCGGTGTGCACCACCGAACTGGGTTACCTGGCCAAACTCAAGCCGGAATTCGACAAGCGCAACACCAAGGTCATCGGCCTCAGCGTCGACCCGGTCAGTGACCACAACCGCTGGGTCGGTGACATCGCCGAGACCCAGGGCAGCGCGGTCAACTATCCGCTGATCGGCGATGAAAACCTGGTGGTGGCCAAGCTCTACGACATGATCCACCCCAATGCCAGCGGCGGCGCGCGCACGGCAGTGGACAACGCCACGGTGCGTTCGGTGTTCATCGTCGGCCCGGACAAGAAGGTCAAGGCCATGCTGATCTACCCGATGAGCGCCGGACGCAACTTTGACGAAGTGCTGCGCCTGCTCGATTCCCTGCAACTGAATGCCAGGCACACCGTCGCCACGCCGGTGAACTGGCGGCCGGGTGAGGATGTGATCATCCCGACGTCGGTGTCTGATGAAGAAGCGAAGAAGAAATACCCGGATGGTTTCAAGACACTGAAGCCGTATCTGCGGACGGTGGCTCAGCCGAAGTAACCTCGGCAGCCCTGAAACCGCCTTCGCGGGCAAGTCGGATCGCCGCACCGCCGCTCC
>NZ_AKJL01000324.1 GCF_000282355.1 Pseudomonas sp. GM49 | reverse complement strand
CAGGCGGGCGGCCACAGGTGCCGTCAAAATGGAACAGCCTATTTCCCACACAGGACACTAGCTGCGGGCAAAGGCTACTGCCTTGTGGAATTGCTCGTCCGTAGGACGCACGCCGGTATAGAGGACAAATTGCTCCAGTGCCTGGATCGCGATGACTTCCAGTCCGGTGATGACCCGCTTGCCTTCGGCACGAGCATGCACGATCAGCGGTGTTTCCGAGGGAATCGCCACCACATCAAAGACAGTTTCCGCTTTTTCGATTACGTCAGGCTCGAAGGCCAGTTGATCGGCCTCCGGTCCTCCCGTCATGCCGATCGGGGTGACGTTGACCAGCATCTGCGGGCGACGACTCCCCAGCTCTGCCTGCCACTGATACCCCAACGACTGCGCCAGTGCCTGCCCGGCGCGCTCGTTGCGGGCTACGATCAGGCCGTTTTCATACCCGCCATCGCGCAAGGCGCTCGCCACGGCCTTGGCCATGCCGCCGCTGCCGCGCAGGGCAAAGGTCGAGTCCTTGGGCACCTGGTGTTTTTCCAGCAACTGGGCAACGGCAATGTAATCGGTGTTGTAAGCCTTGAGATGACCGTCGGTGTTAACGATGGTGTTGATCGATTGAATCGCGGCGGCAGACGCGTCGAGTTCATCAACCAGGGCGATGCAGGCTTCCTTGAACGGCATCGACACGCCACAGCCACGAATCCGCAGGGCGCGAATACCGGCAACGGCGCCCGGCAGGTCCTGGCTGGCAAAGGCCTTGTAGTAGAAATTCAGGCCCAGCTGTTCATACAGATGATTATGAAAACGCAGACCGAAGTTCCCGGGGCGCCCTGATAGGGACATGCACAACTGGGTGTCTTTGTTGGGGTTCATCTGCATGGGGAAGCTCCTTCAAATGCACTTTTCGGATGGACGGGATTAGTCCTCCATCGGGTTCTGATCGATCATATAAGCGTGATTACACGGACTTACACAGGTCGGTAAGAAAGTCGGTACAGACCTTACACAAAATTTACCAAGCGGCTGTGCTGATTTTCGAAAAAACGCTGTCTTAGAAGTATCCCCGCGACAATCCCTGGGTCTATTGCAGACACAGGCGCCGGGCTGAAGAACCGAGGAACTATCATGATCCGTAAAGTCCCCACAGTTGCCTTACTGATCGGCGCCCTCGCTATCGCAGGACAGGCGCAAGCCCATGGTGGTGGTAATTACTGGCAAGGCCCGGCGGTATTTGGCGCGATTGTCGGTACTGCCATCGTCGGCTCGGCCCTGATCAACGCCAACCGCCCGGTTTATGTCGCACCGCAACCGGTCTACTACCAGCCCGCGCCGGTTTATTACGCACCACCGCCTCCGGTTTACTACCAGCCGGCGCCGGTCTACGTGCAACAACCGATGTACTACCGCCCGGCCCCGGTCTACTACTACGGACCACCCCGTGGTTACTACGGCCATCACTACGGTCGCTGGTAACGGACTCATCAAGCCCCGCTGAAACAGCGGGGCTTTTTTATGCCCGTTTGTCGGTGCTGGTCTGGATAAATCTCGCCAAGGTCGTTATCGGAACAGCGTTGGCGACTCAAGTTGGCAAGATTGACCTGGTATTGTTTCTGCCGTGCGGCAGCAAACTGTCATATTTATGTCATGTCAGGTCCGCAAGCTCGGGTCTGTCCGTCAATAACAGGTTGATAACAACAAGGACGACCACATGCCAACACAAAACCCGCACCGCATCGTCGGTCTGTGCACCTCCAGCAAGGTCTACAACGCACTGACCGAACTCAAGCACCTGGAAGGTCATCGCAGCGCCAAGTTTCTATCGCTGCTGACGCAAAACCTGGTGCGCAAGGGCCTGCTCAACGAGCAGGAAGTGGTTCATATGCTCGATCAGGTGGTCAGCTGACCGACCAACGGTCGTTTGCCCCCGCTGGCATCAATGACCACTATCGAAAGCGTTGATTACCCCTCAAGGCACCCTGACCTTAAAGTAACTCCACAGATTGATGGAGGTACTTGTCATGTCCAAGGTTCAGATCATGTCCGTTATCGGCAGCGCCGTCCCTGCACAGCTCAGAGAGCTGGGCATGCTCGCCTGTTGGTATCTGGTGCAGGATGGCGTGCAGATCAGCGGCCCGCTCACTTCGCTGCCCGCCGCCCGGGAGCTGTCGCAACGCATCGGCACCGGCCAGTCCGGCAGGCTCAGCGCCTAAGGCAGCTGCACCCGCGGTTTGGTTTCAATGAAGATGTCCCAGCTCGACATGAACAGGGCTGCGATCAACGGGCCGATGACAAAGCCGTTCAGCCCGAATATCGCCAGGCCGCCGAGGGTCGAGATCAGGATCATGTAGTCCGGCATCTTGGTGTCCTTGCCCACCAGCAACGGCCTGAGCAGGTTGTCCACCAGTCCGATCACGAAGATCCCGAACAGGCCCAGCACCACGCCCTGCCAGATTGCCCCGGTGAGCAGGAAAAACAGGGCCACCGGCGCCCAGACAATCCCCGCCCCGACCGCCGGCAACAGCGACAGAAACGCCATCAACACCGCCCAGAGCAATACGCTGGGAATGTCCAGAAACCAGAAAATCAGACCGCCCAGCGCGCCTTGCGTGATCGCCACCAGCAGGTTGCCCTTCACCGTGGCCCGCACCACACGATTGAACTTGAGCTGCAAACGGCGTTTCTGCTGTTCCTGCAATGGCACCGCCAGGCGCACCTTGCGCGCCAGTTCCGCACCGTCGCGCAGGAAAAAAAACAGCAGGTACAGCATGATGAAAAAGCTGACGATGAACTCGAACGTGCCCTGGCCAAAACTGAAGACCTGAGTGGCGAAGAACTCGTTGCCGGTCATCGCGCTCTTGATGATTTTCTCCCTCAGCCCATTGAGCTCCCCGATGCCGAAGCGGTCGAGCAAATGCTGGAAATATGGCGGCAGGCTGTGCTTGATCTGCGCCACATACCCAGCGATGTCCAGCTCGCCGCTTTCGATGTTCTTGTAGAGCGCGGTTCCCTCCTGGACCAGGAAGACGCCAAGGACTATCACAGGCAGGATCGCGATAAACAGGCAGATGCTCAGTGTGAGCAGTGAAGTGAGGTTGCGCCCCCAACCGAACTTCAGTTGCAGCCGCCGTTGCAGGGGAGCGAAGAGGATCCCGAGGATCACCGCCCAGAACACGGCGCCGTACAGCGGCAGCAGAATCCAGACGAAAGCGATGCTCACCAGGGCCAGCAGGACGGTCAACGATTTGTCTTTCAGGGTTTCTTCGTTCATGTCCGATCCATGCCAGTCTGCCCGGACGCAAAGGTACGTCCTGATGCTTAGGTCGCCGCGGCCAGCACGAGTGCCGTGAACAAAGCATAGATCCAGATCAATAAACCCTCGGGCCAAGTCGTTTACCCTGCGCGGCTTTTGCGATCGACCCGCCATGAACCTGATTGCTCCCGAACTGCTTGCCCCCGCCGGCACCCTGAAAAACATGCGTTACGCCTTCGCCTACGGTGCCGATGCCGTGTACGCCGGCCAGCCGCGCTACAGCCTGCGGTTGCGCAACAACGAATTCGACCACGCCAACCTGGCCCTCGGCATTCGCGAGGCCCAGGCTCAGGGCAAGCGCTTTTACGTGGTGGTGAACATCGCGCCGCACAACGCCAAGCTCAAGACCTTTCTCAAGGACCTGGCGCCGATCATCGCCATGGCGCCTGATGCCCTGATCATGTCCGACCCCGGCTTGATCATGCTGGTGCGTCGCCACTACCCGCAGATGCCAATCCACCTTTCGGTGCAGGCCAATACGGTGAACTGGGCGAGCGTCGAATTCTGGCAGCAGCAAGGCTTGAGCCGGATCATCCTGTCGCGCGAGCTGTCGCTGGAAGAAATCGCCGAGACCCGCGAGCAAGTGCCCGCCATGGAACTGGAAGTGTTCGTGCACGGCGCGTTGTGCATGGCCTATTCCGGGCGTTGCCTGCTGTCGGGCTACATGAACAGGCGCGATGCCAATCAGGGCAGTTGCACCAACGCCTGTCGCTGGAAATATTCGGCGCAACCGGCCACGGAAAACCAGCTCGGCGAGATCGTCCAGACATTCGATCCCGAACCGACCCTGGGCATCGGCGCGCCCACCGGGCAGGTGTTTCTGTTGCAGGAAGCCAATCGTCCCGGCGAACAGATGTCGGCCTTCGAAGACGAACACGGCACTTACATCATGAACGCCAAGGACCTGCGCGCCGTGCAGCACGTCGAACGCCTGACACACATGGGCGTGCACTCGTTGAAAATCGAAGGCCGGACCAAATCCCACTTTTACTGCGCGCGCACCACCCAGGTTTATCGCCGGGCAATCGACGACGCGGTGGCGGGCCGGGCCTTCGACCGCAACCTGATGACCGACCTGGAATCCCTCGCCCAGCGTGGCTACACCGAAGGTTTTCTGCGCCGGCATGTGCATGACGAATACCAGAACTACCAGAACGGCAGTTCGGTGTCGGAACGCCAGCAGTTTGTCGGAGAACTGACCGGCCGGCGGCGGGATCGTTTGGCCGAGGTCAAGGTGAAGAACCGCTTCGGCCTGGGCGACCACATGGAACTGATGACGCCCAAGGGCAACTTCCACTTCGACCTGCACCAGTTGCAAAACGCTAAAGGTGACGCGATCGACGTAGCGCCGGGCGACGGGCATACGGTGTATTTGCCGATACCGGATGCGGTGGATCTGGATTTTGGATTGTTGATGCGGGATGTGGGTGTGTCTTGATCTTCAAATACACACATTACCCTGTGGGAGCGGGCTTGCCCGCGATTGCGGTCTGCCAGTCAACATTGCAGTGACTGATCGATCGCTATCGCGGGCAAGCCCGCTCCCACAGGTACTGCGTCAGGCAAATTCCTCGCGCAGCATCGCCACAAACGCCTCGCGCGCCGGGTGCACTCCGGCGTTTTCGTGCCAGTAAAAAAGGTTGTCGACGGCGGTCAGTTCGGGGAACTCAAACCCCGCGCACCCGGCGCCTTTGGCGTATTGATCGAACACGCCTTTGGGTACCAGCGCCACGCCAGCCCCGGCGCTGACGCAACCGACAATCGCGCCATAACTGGCCAGGCTGACAATCGGCAGTGCCTGCCCTTGTCGCAGCAACCAATGCTCCAGCGCCGCCCGGTACGGACAGCCCTGGGGCCACATGAATACGGTCTGGTCCTGCAAATCGCTGATGTCCCGCAGCGGCCCCAGGGAGGTCGAGGCGATCAGCAGCAGATCTTCACGGTACATCGGCGTGCGCTTGAGGTGCGAACGCTCGACATCCACCGCGACGATGGCGCCGTCGAGCTTGTGATTGAGCGTGTCATCGAGCAACTGGCCCCAGGAGCCGGTGGTCAGCTCCAGCGCCACCTGCGGGAAACGCTTGTGGAATTTCGCCAGCAGACGCGGCAAACGCCCCGTGGCCGACGACTCGATGGCCCCGATGCGCAAGGGGCCGGAGGGCTCGGCCGAAGGGTCGACCGCGCGTTTGGCCTCGGCGGTGAGGGCGAGGATTTTCGAGGCGTAGGCCAGGAAGGTCTGCCCCGACGGGCTGATGCGCAGACCGCGCCCCTCACGCAGAAACAGCGCCACTCCCAACTCTGCTTCCAGCGACTTGATCCGTGCCGTGATATTCGACGGCACGCAATGCAGCAACTCGGCGGCCCGGGCAATGCTGCCGACGTCGGCCACGGTCTTGAACATGCGAATCTGTGCCAGCTCCATACATCACCCACAGTGAACGGTTAGCACAGTATAAGTCAGTTGTGGCGAACGATCATGGTTCTGATACTCAGTGCACCTCCTATCGGTGCCCAACCATGAATCCACTCACGCCCTCCCCATTGAAAATCATCCTGGCCATGGCGTTTGTCGTGGCGTGCTGGGGCTATTCCCCGACCGGCATCCATATCGGCCTGCAGGCCTACGACCCCGTGCATCTGGCGCTCCTGCGCTTTTTGCTGGCTTCCGTGTTCATGGCCGTGGTCGCGATATTCAAAGGCATTCGCCTGCCAAGCCTTCGAGACTTACCGCTGATGTTCGGCCTGGGTTTCTTTGCCGTGAGCCTGCACCACGTGGCGATCAACTTCGGGCAGCAAGGCGTCAGCGCTGGCGCTTCGAGCGTCCTGGCCCAGACCACGCCTCTGTTCAGCACATTGATTGCGCGCTTCGTGTTCAAGGATCAGGTGAGTCTGTGGCGCTGGGGTTGTGTGCTGCTCGGGCTGCTTGGCGTGGTGATTGTGGTGGCGGGCGACCATGGCCTGGGCAGCATTGACGCCCACGGCTTGCTGATACTGCTGGCGGCGGTGTCCTGGAGCCTTTACTTTGCCCTGCAAAAGCATCACACCGGGCGTTATGACGGGCTGACGCTGGTGTGTTACACGGTGTGGTCCGGGACGGTGCTGTTGCTGGTTTACTTGCCTGGCCTGGTAGATCAAGTCGCCCTTGCGCCGCCGCACGTGCAGTTTGCGGTGATCGCCTTGGGGATATTCCCCAGTGCCCTGGCCTACCTGGCCTGGGCCTATGTGCTGGCGCATGTCGATTTGAGCCGGGCGACCATGACGCTGTATTTGACGCCGCCGACGGCGATGGTCATTGCCTCCTATGCGCTTGGCGAGCGACCGACGCTGATGATCGTGGTTGGCGGGCTGGTGGTGTTGGCGAGTGTGCTGGCGTTGAATCTGGAGCGGCGGGCTGAGGTTGCTCAGATTGTTCGGGTCTGATCTGCCTTGTGTGTTGGCCTATCCGACCTGATCGCGAGCAAGCTCGCTCCCACAGGTATTGAGTCGTGCTCGAGTGCTGCGGCAAAAATAAAATCCTGTGGGAGCGTGGCTTGCCCGCGATGAACGATGACGCGGTTTCACTGACCATCAACTGGGCGAAAACCGGTCACGACTGTTGCTCAGGTGCAGCCACATCGCCGCCCGCGCCGCGTCCGGGTCCTGGCGCCTGATGGCATTGAGAATCGCCTCATGCTCGAGGTTGGCCAGCTCGCCGAGTTTGCTCAAGTCCACTGCGCCACGCTCGGCCGCATTGACCCGGGTGCGCGGGATCATCGCACTGCCCAGGTGCTGCATGATCTCGGTGAAGCACAGGTTGCCGGTGGCTTCGGCGATCAGCAGATGAAATCGCCGGTCGGCTTCGACACAGCTGTCGTTGTTGGCCAGCAGTCTTTGATAGTCATCCAGCGCTTCACGCATCTGCGCCAGTTGCTGATCGCTGCGGCGCATTGCCGCCAATGCGGCCGCCTGGGTTTCCAGGCCCATGCGCAACTCCAGAATGCTGCGGACCCCCAGCGCGGTATCGACATTGAGCCGTAACCCCTGCTCCGGTGCGCGCTCGATCACGAACGTGCCGATGCCATGCCGGGTTTCCACCAGCCCCGAGGCCTGCAACTTCGAGATTGCCTCACGCACCACCGTGCGACTGACCCCGTGTTCCTGAACGATGGTGTTTTCCGACGGCAACTTGTCACCGGGCAACATCTGGCCGAGCAGGATGCGCTGGGTCAGTTTTTCGACCAGGTCATGGGCCAGGTTGTGGCTGCGCTTGCGGGCGGGAGCTTCGAGGTCTTCGTGCATGAGGGTGTCCGGAAATCTGGGCTATCGAATCGTAGCACCGCGCCTGCCGGGAATCTTGAAAAACCTCACTTAACTTGTATGACAACATTCATCACAACGCCCCTGTAGAGCCATTTCAAAGGCCAGAGATCGCCGTAAAAAGAATAAGAAGACCCATACACAGCGCCATTCTGTTGGAAAAACACAGTTGCACGATGAAAAAATGTAGTTGTATGATGTCTATCAACAACGCAGCACCCAGCCCTACCCCGCATAAAAATAACGAGTGGGAGAAAACGCAGTGAATACATCCATCTCCGGGATGCACGACGACGCCAATTCAGCGCTGAAGTCCGCCATCGCCAAAGTCAAACGTCACGTCTTGCCGCTGTTCGTCATCATGTTCATCGTCAATTACATAGATCGCGTGAACATCGGCTTCGTCCGCGCCCACATGGAACATGACCTGGGCATTGGCGCTGCCGCCTATGGCCTCGGTGCCGGGCTGTTCTTCATCGGTTATGCGCTGTTCGAAGTGCCCTCCAACATCCTCCTGCAAAAAGTCGGCGCGCGGATCTGGCTGACACGGATCATGCTGACCTGGGGCCTGGTCGCCGCAGGCATGGCATTCATCCAGAACGAAACCCACTTCTACATTCTGCGATTTCTGCTGGGCGTGGCCGAAGCCGGTTTCTTTCCCGGAGTGATCTATTACTTCACGCGCTGGTTGCCCGGCGTGGAGCGCGGCAAGGCGATTGCCATTTTCCTCAGTGGCTCGGCGTTCGCGTCGCTGATCTCAGGCCCCCTGTCCGGTTTGCTCCTGCAAATCGAAGGGCTGGGCCTGCACGGTTGGCAGTGGATGTACTTCATCGAGGGCATGTTTTCGGTGGGGTTGTGCGTGTTCGTCTGGTTCTGGCTGGACTCCAGACCCCACGATGCCAAATGGCTGAGCCGCGAAGAGCAGGACGCGCTGGTCAAGGCCATCGACGACGAACAACTGGCCCGGGAAGCGGCGACCCCCATCAAGCCGTCGCTGGGCAAACTGCTCAAGGATCGCCAGATCATCCTGTTCTGCCTGATCTACTTCTTTATCCAGCTGACCATTTATGCCGCGACCTTCTGGCTGCCCAGCATCATCAAGAAAATGGGCGAGCTGAGCGATGTCCAGGTCGGGCTGTTCAACTCGATTCCGTGGTTGCTGTCGATTGTCGGCATGTACGCCTTCGCTTCGCTGTCGGCCAAATGGAAACACCAGCAAGCCTGGGTTGCCGCCGCCCTGCTGATTGCGGCCGCCGGGATGTTCATGTCCACCACCGGCGGGCCGGTCTTCGCCTTCGTCGCCATCTGCTTTGCAGCACTGGGCTTCAAATCAGCCTCGTCACTGTTCTGGCCGATACCCCAGGCCTATCTGGATGCGCGCATTGCTGCTGGTGTCATCGCGCTGATCAACTCGGTGGGCAACCTCGGCGGCTTCGTCGCGCCGACCACCTTCGGCCTGCTGGAAGAACGCACCGGTTCCATTCAGGGCGGCCTGTACGGCCTGGCCGCGACCTCGATCATCGCCGCCATCATCGTGTTTGCCGCTCGCAACACACCGAAATCCGCACCTGCCTTGGCTCAGGGCAAACCTGCACCCAACCACGCCTGAATTCTGCTTTTTAAGGATTGGAAAATGAACGCACAAGACACCGCAAAAGCCCCGGTCATCACCAGCATGCAAGTGGTTCCGGTCGCCGGCCACGATGGCATGTTGCTCAACCTGAGCGGTGCCCACGGCCCGTTCTTCACCCGCAACATCGTGATCCTCAAGGACAACGCCGGCCACACCGGCGTCGGCGAAGTGCCGGGTGGCGAGCGCATTCGCCAGACCCTCGAAGACGCACGCAGCCTGGTGGTTGGCAGCCCGATTGGCACCTGGCAGAAGATCCTCAATCAAGCACGCCAGACCTTCGCCGACCGCGATGCCGGTGGCCGTGGTTTGCAGACCTTCGACCTGCGCATCACCATCCACGCGGTCACTGGCCTGGAAGCCGCGCTGCTTGATTTGCTTGGTCAGCATCTGGACGTACCGGTGGCCGCCTTGCTCGGTGAAGGCCAGCAGCGCGACGAAGTGAAGATGCTCGGTTACCTGTTTTACGTGGGTGATCGCCAGCAAACCGACCTCGCCTACCGCAGCGAACCGGACGCCGACAACGACTGGTTCCGCGTACGGCACGAGAAAGCCATGACCGCCGACGCGGTGGTCCGTCTGGCGGTCGCGGCCCATGCCCGTTACGGTTTCAAGGATTTCAAGCTCAAGGGCGGCGTGCTCAGTGGCGACGCCGAAATCGAAGCGGTGACCGCGCTGGCCGAACGCTTCCCCGACGCACGCATTACCCTGGACCCGAACGGTGCATGGTCACTGAAAGAGGCCACCCGCCTGTGCCGCGATCAGCACCGCGTGCTGGCCTATGCCGAAGACCCGTGCGGGGCAGAAAACGGTTACTCGGGACGTGAAGTCATGGCCGAGTTCCGCCGGGCCACGGGCCTCAAGACCGCAACCAACATGATCGCCACCGACTGGCGGGAAATGGGCCACGCGATCCAGTTGCAGTCGGTCGACATTCCTCTGGCCGATCCGCACTTCTGGACCATGCAGGGTTCGGTGCGCGTGGCGCAGATGTGCCACGAATGGGGCCTGACCTGGGGTTCGCACTCCAACAACCACTTCGACATCTCCCTGGCGATGTTCACCCATGTCGCGGCGGCCGCGCCGGGCGAGATCACGGCGATCGACACCCACTGGATCTGGCAGGACGGCCAGCGCCTGACCAAGGCCCCGCTGCAAATCGTCGACGGCTGCGTGCAGGTGCCGCAGAAGCCGGGGTTGGGGGTGGAGCTGGACATGGATCAACTGGCAAAGGCCCACGAGCTGTACAAAGGCATGGGCCTGGGGGCGCGGGATGACAGCGTGGCGATGCAGTTCCTGATTCCCGGCTGGAAGTTCGACAACAAGCGGCCTTGCCTGGTGCGTTGAATCGCCAAGTGCGTTGAATCAATGGTTGCGCGTGGCCGCCAGATGGCGGCCGATTTTAAAAAGCGCTCGGAGCATGACGCTCCAGCCCCTAAAATGACGCGCAACTGAATCAACGACGGATGAATCCAACATGGACAGGCTGAAAACCATCGCCGCTTGCATGGCGATATTCGCCGCGGGCCAGTGCGTGGCACAGGATCAAATCGAGACGGTGGTGAACGCCGCTGTACAACCGGTGATGCAGGCCGAGGGTATCCACGGCATGGCCGTAGCAGTCACCGTCAACGGCCAGGCGCATTATTTCAACTATGGCGTCGCCTCGACAGAAACCGGCAGCCCTGTCACGCAGGACACCCTGTTCGAGATCGGCTCCGTCAGCAAAACTTTCACCGCCACCCTCGCCGCTTACGCCCAGGCCACGGGCAAGCTGTCACTATCGGACAAGGCCAGTCATGTCCTGCCAGCCTTGCGCGGCAGTGCATTCGATCACATCAGCGTGCTGCAACTGGGTACCTACAGCGCTGGCGGCCTGCCGCTGCAATTTCCTGCTGAATCTGATTCGGCCGACAAAATGCTCGGCTACTACAAACAATGGAAACCACTCTACGCCCCCGGCAGCCACCGACTGTATTCGAACCCCAGCCTGGGCTTGTTCGGCTACCTTGCTGCCCAAAGCATGGGCCAGCCGTTTGATGACCTGATGGAGAAAACCCTGCTGCCGAAACTGGGCCTCAAGCACACCTACGTGCATGTGCCGCAGGACCAGATGGCGCTGTACGCCCAGGGCTACAACAAGGACGACAAGCCGGTACGGGTCAGTCCGGGGGCGCTGGATTCCGAGGCGTACGGGGTGAAAACCGGCGCCGCTGACTTGCTGGCCTACGTCGGCGCAAACATGAAGCCGGCGTCTCTGGAAAAGCCGTTGCAGCAAGCCATCGCCTTGACTCATAGCGCCTACTACGCCGTTGGCGACATGACCCAGGGCCTCGGTTGGGAAATGTATCGCTACCCGATCACCCTGGATCGTTTGCTGGACGGCAACTCCACGCCGATGGCCATGGAGGCGCACAAAGTCCAGTGGCTGAATCCGCCGCAAGCGCAGCCGCAGAACGTACTGGTCAACAAGACAGGTTCAACCGGCGGCTTTGGTGCTTATGTGGTGTACGTGCCATCGAAGGGCATCGGCATTGTGATGCTGGCAAACAAGAATTATCCCAATGCAGAGCGGGTCAAGATCGCACATCAAATATTGAGTGCCCTTCCCCAATAATTCCAGATCCGTCTGTGGGAGCGAGCTTGCTCGCGATAGCGGTATGACATTCAACATTGATATCAACTGTTACGACGCCATCGCGAGCAAGCTCGCTCCCACAGGTCCTCTGCTCCCCACCTGAAATTCCGGCTCAATCATCCGGCATTTCAGGCGGCTTGGAGGGCTTGGCCGGTTTGCTGTTTTTTCCAGCCTTGGCACCTTTGGCACCTTTGGCCGCCGGCTCGGCTTCAGCGACGGGAGCAGCCACCGTCGCCGTAAATTCTTTCTCGGCCGCCGGCAACTGGTCGACGGCGCTGAAAATCTCGTCCAGCTTGATGGCGTCCGATTGTTCAAGTTTCTTTTCGCCGTCCTTGCCGACCAGTATCACCTTGGTCTTGGCGCCGGCGCCCAGCTTGAGCGAGCGGATCAGCGCCGCCGTGTCTTGTGGCCCGAGGTCTTTGCCGTCGCGCTGGCCCATCAGATTGAGCACGCTGTAGAGCACCATGTTGCGGTCGGTGAACCCCTTGCGATTGGCCGGCTCTTCCAGCGATTTTTTCAGGCTGACCCAGATTGGATCAACGGTGCTTGGAGCGATGACAATCAGAGGTCGGGCCCTGCCCTTGTCCATGTCCAGCGGTGAGTCGCCATCGGCGGCGAATAATGGGCCGGCAATCGCCAGCAAGGTAGCCAGGGTCAGTGACCTGATGAGCATGCGCATCTCCTTTTGATATCCACGCTCTAATGATTGCGCATCGCGGCGATCGTTCCGGGTGACGTACCGCAATAGTGTTTCGCCTTGCCCCAAGCTTAGGTCAGGGCGGTCATTGCGCAACAGGCTGGGCTAATCTGAAGACTCAAGACAACCCGCTTGATCCGTCGCGAGGACTTGCCCATGAGCGCTCAGTTGAACCACACCATCGTCTGGTGCCGGGACAAGCAGGTTTCGGCGAACTTCCTGGCCGGACTGCTCGACCTGCCTGCCCCCGAGCCCTTCGGGCCGATGCTGGTCGTCAGGTTTGATAACGGCGTGTCACTGGATTTCTACGACAACGATCCGCCGATAGCGTCTCAGCACTATGCGTTTTTGATTGGCGACGAGGATTTCGATGCAGCCTTCGCACGCCTGCAAGCCAACGGTCAGCCGTGGTGGGCGGATCCGGGCAAGCAGCGGCCAAGGGAAATCAATGATTACGCGGGAGGACGGCGGGTGTATTTCGATGACCCGGACGGGCATCTGCTGGAAATATTCACCCGCGAATGACGCATTGGACTGGCAGTGGTCAGAGTAGGATAAGATGCCTGCAAATCAGGCTCGCTGTGAGTAGCCCCGCATGACAGATAACAGTCGGAACACCACCCGTCTGATCAAGAAGTACCCGAATCGCCGTCTGTATGACACGCACACCAGCAGTCATTTGACCCTTGCGGATATACGCCAATTGGTCGTCGATAAAATCCCGTTCGAGGTGGTCGACGCCAAGACTGGCGAGGATCTGACCCGAAGTATTTTGCTGCAGGTCATTCTGGAAGCCGAAAGTGGCGGTGAGCCGATATTCTCCAGCGAGATGCTCATGGGGATTATCCAGTTCTACGGTCCCTACCAGAGCGTCCTCGGCAGCTACCTGGATAAAAGCATCCAGACGGTCATCGACATCCAGTCCCAGACCGGCGCTCAGTCCTCTGAAGCCTGGAGCAAATTCATGCACCAGCAAGCACCGGTCATGCAGGATTTGATGCGCCAGTATGTCGACCAGTCAAAAGACCTCTACCTGAACACTCAGAACCTCTTCGGCCTGTTCAGCGGCATGCCACCAGGCAAGCCAGGTGCTGGTAGCGGGCCGAAAAAAAATGGCGATGGGGAGTAAACCCATCGCCATCAGTGTAACCGCTCTAATGTGACTTACTTGTTACCGCTTGCAGCCTTGGCACCAGGAGCGCTTTTGCCGGCTGCGGCGGTCGCTGCGTCAAAACCGCTCTGGGCAACGTCAGCAGCCTGTTTTACGGCGTTCTGTGCGCTCTCAAAAACGGTACCGGCATTCGCCAGCGACGACTTGAACGCGGCCACAACAGGCTCGGAGCCAGCCGGTGCATTCTTGCTGATCACTTCAACGAACTCTTGCACCTGCTGGGTGCCCACCTCGACCTGACGCGAGGTCAGTTTGGCGATTTCCGAGTGAGTGCCGACAATCAACGCTTGCACTTGGCGATTGAACTCAGCCAGGCGTTCGGCTTGCACATTTGGCTGGGTGAAAGAAGTCTGGAGCTCAGCGAGCCCTTGTAGATCACGGACTGCCAGCAGCTTGCGAATGCCGTCGAACTGCTCCTCGGTGGAGGCCTGCAGAGTCTTGAACTGCAATTGGGTGAGCTGCTCAACGCTGGCGAAGACTTTGCCACTGATTTGCTGCAGGAGGTCGAGGTTGGCTTTCTGAGCGTCTTGCAATTTTTCCGAGTTGAAAAAAGACATGCTTGAATCTCCTGATTCTGAAAAGCCGACATGGGCCTGAGGACGCGATAGCGATCCTGCCGGTCATCGCGTTAGCCTTAATATTGCAGCGCACAAATCCGTTTAGCAATGATTTTTTTGTGCGGCGCACAAAAATATTTCTTCTCCTGCCTCTATTCGCTATAGACTCCAGACATCGAACAGCCAGCCAAGCCCTCTTTATTAAAGAGGCGCATGCAGCTGCTTCTCATGCATAACGCCAGGAGATCACCATGGGCCAGGAAGATATTATTGCATCGCAATATGAAACACCCTCCTCTCAACGTGGCCTGTTCGAACACCTGAGTCATCTGCAGCACCTCAATACCCTGAACGTCCTTGATGCTTTGCGCCAGCGCCAGGAAAAAACCCTCGCGCCCCTGAAGCGGGGTCAACTCAGACAACCCACGCCCACTGACTGGCAGGAATACTTCACCGACCTCGGCCAACGCAGCCTGCTGTTCTGGGACACCCTGCGCCAGCGCGGCGACAATACGCTGGCCCATGAACGCGCCGGGTATCCTCTGCTGCTCAAGTTCGCTCATGAAACCCTGATCGCCGGCTCCGATCTCCCACGCCCGGTCAACTATTCACTGTTGCGAATCCTCCCCGGACCAGAGCAAAGAATCGACAGCAACGGCCAGCCGGTGATCATCATTGACCCACGCGGCGGCCACGGCTCCGGGATCGGCGGCTTCAAACAGGATTCGGTATTAGGTGAAAGCCTCAGAGCCGGCCACCCCACCTATTTCATCTCTTTCAGTCACTCGCCACAGCCTGGACAAACCCTCGCCGATATCGTCGAAGCCCAGGCCCGGTTCATCGAAGTCGTCAGCGCCCTTCACCCGACCAACAGCGAACCGATCATCATCGGTAACTGCCAGGCGGGCTGGGCGTTGATGGGACTGGCTGCAACACGACCGGAACTGCCGGGATTGATCATTATCAATGGTGCCCCCTTGTCATACTGGGCCGGTGTCAATGGACGCAATCCGATGCGCTATACCGGAGGCCTGCTGGGTGGCGGCTGGATGGCTCGCTTGGGCAGCGACTTGGGCAATGGCCGCTTTGACGGTACCTGGCTGGTCAGCAATTTCGAAAACCTGGACCCGGCCAACACCTATTGGGCTAAGTACTACCAGTTGTTCAGCCAGGTCGACAGCGAGGCTACGCGCTTCCTCGACTTCGAACGCTGGTGGGGCAGCCCGACCCTGCTCAATGGCGAAGAGATTGAGATGATTGTCGATGACCTTTTCATCGGCAACCAATTGTCCGGCGGTCTCGGCCGCAAGAGCAGTGGCATTGACCTGAAACGGATCGAAGTACCGGTGGTGGTGTTCTGTTCCTACGGAGACAACATCACCCCTCCCCAGCAAGCATTGAACTGGATCGCCGATGTTTATCCCAGCGATCTCGCTTTGCATGACGCAGGTCGTACCATCGTCTACCTGCGGCACGCCAGCATCGGCCATTTAGGTATTTTTGTTTCCGGCAAAGTGGCGCGGCGCGAACACCGTGGGATGCTCGGCGCGGTCGAAACCATCAAGGCGCTGCCGGCGGGACTGTATGAAATGCTGATTGACGATCTGCCAACCTCCTCAGGTAGCGATGACATGCAATACCGAGTGCGTTTCGAATCAAGGCGAATCGCCGATATCCATGATGACATCGAGCCGGCCCGTGATGACGATCGCGAATTCTCTGTGGTGGAGCGCACCTCTGAAATCAACAGTGCGTTTTACGACGGGTTCATACGTCCGTGGTTGCGTCAGATCGTCAACGAGCCAATTGCCGAACTGTTGCGCAGGGCGCACCCTTTCCATCAGCAGCAAGTGCTATGGAGCAGCCTGAATCCGGCGCTATGGTGGTTAGCCAAGACCGCCTCCCAAGTCAGCAGTGATCGTCGTCCCGCACGCAAAGACAACCCGTTGCTGGCCTGGCAGGAGCTGTTCTCCAACCAGATGCAAGACGCCCTGAATGCTTATCGCGATGTGCGTGACGCCACTCAGGAGCTGTGTTTTTACGGTATTTACGGCGCACTGAGTACCCTCACAAACTACAAGCCTGCGCGAAATATCCAGGCTCATGCTGACCAACAGGACCAGGCCCTGATCGAACGCCTGCAGGATGTGCTGCCCCATGGTGGTCCCCTGGAAGCATTGGTGCGGATTCTGTTTTTGCTGGGTCGCGACAGCGACAAGGCGGGCAAGGAAAGCATCGAGAGGCTGATCCAGCAGGTGCACCTGCTGGTCCAGGACTACAGCAATGAGCCCACCGCCCTGCGCGAAGCCATCCGATTGCAGAACCTGCTGGTTTTCGCCCACCCGCAAGAAAGCTTGCGCAGCCTGCCCTTGTTGCTACCTGAGGCAAAGGAACGCCAACAGGTCCTGACAGCCGTTGGGCAATTGATGCCTGAACTGCTGGCGACCGTTGGAGCTGAAGGCGAATTCTGGCGTGAGCTGCACGCGTTGCTCGAAGTCCCCCTGCCGGGTTTCAGCCTGACCCAACCACCCAGTGAAACAGTTGTCATCCCGCAGGAGATCCCTTCGGAGCCATCTCCGTCGCCGCAGATCACACCACTGCCCGCTCCCGCCATCGTAGTTAAAGGCTCGAAGCGCAAAGCGAGCAAAGGGACAACAGGCCCCAAGCCTCAATGACAATTCACAAGGGATTAGCGGTGCATCCGTTCGGCGAAGCCTGCGACCTTATGATCTCTGTACAGACCGATGGGGTTCATGGATCGGACCCGCGCGACTTTTTCGACCACAGGCGACAACTCGTCGGTTCGATACTGACCGGGGGTCATTCCGAACCAACGGATGCATGCCTTATGGAAGCTGCTGTGATCATGGAAGCCGAGCAGGCAAGTCACATGCTTCATGTTGAAATGAGAATGGCGCAAATAGAAGTCAGCCATCTGCCGGCGCACATCGTTCAGGACGTCCTTGAATTGCGTGCCATCCTTCTCAAGGCCTCGTTGAAGCGTTCGCTTGCTGATATTCAGTGCCGCCGCAATCGATTCCATATCACATTGCCCTTGGCCTTGCCCCTGGCTCAAGCGCTCGGTAATCAGCGCGCGAATCCTGCCAACGATAAAGTAACCGGACAACAGGTCCAATTGAGCCTCGGCAAAACTGTCATGGAGTGTGGCCAACGCCTCGTTGGCCATGCTCAACGGACTCAGAAGCTCCTGGCCATCGAACAGGATGCTGTCATATGCCGCCCCGAAACTCAGCGGACAGCCAAAAAGCCGCTGATGCTCCGACGTGTCTTCAGGTTCGGGATAAGTGAACTCCACACTCAACGGTTGCGGTGACTTGCCACCTGCCAGCCAACGGCAGAAACCCAGCAGCGAAGCCAACGCTGCATCAGTGTATTGCCGGGGTTTGACCGAGCCATGTTGCTGATGATCGAGACTGGCCAATCGGTAATGCTGCTGCTCCTGGACAAGGAAAAGGCTGAATCCGGTACCGATCAACGGGCTGAAACGAACCAGACGTTCAAGCGCCCTTTTCAGATTCGAACTGGACATCATCGTGTAGCCCACGATCTGAAAACTACTGGGATGGAATTCCCCGTAGGCTTTCAAACCGATATTCAGATCATCCGAAGCCTGAGCAGCCAGGTCCCAAAGACGATAGATAACGCTTCGCTCGCAGAATGCTCCTGGTTTATTCACGAACCCGACATCCAGTCCCGCTTCCTGGCACAGACCGGCAAGGTCCAGTCCTTGGGCCAAAAACGTATTCGCCAGCATGCTGGCATAACCTGAACTCATTCTATACATGGCGTCCTCAATGACCAATGGAACCGAACGTCCTGTCCGGAGCCGATACTGACATGCGCTGAACATATTTCAACAGTGTTTCAGTAATATTAACTATCCATTGAGTTTTAAGAGTTGATCCCAGTATGGGTGCTCCTCATTTTTTTGCCAGCAGGCCAAAACACCCGCGTGGCACCGATGGACAGGAGAACGTCACCTTCAAACACTTCCGCACGGCCCGTCGATATCGAACAATCTTCTCTCCTGCAGCGCAAAAAAAATGGAGTAGATGTATGGAATCGCGTAGTCGCATTGCTTTGGTAACGGGTGGTATGGGCGGTATCGGTACGGCAATCAGCCAACGTCTATACAAGGAAGGATTCAAGGTAATCGTCGGTTGCAGCTCTGATTCCAGCCGCAAGAACGACTGGCGTGCCAGCCAACTGGAGGCGGGTTATGAGTTCGAGTTCATCTATGGTGACGTCACCGATTGGGAGTCAACCCGCAAGGCTTTCGAGATGGCTCGTGAACAATTCGGCCCGATCGATGTGCTGGTCAACAACGCCGGCATCACCCGCGACGCCTCTTTTCGCAAGCTCACCCCGGAAGACTGGAACAGCGTGATCGGGACCAACCTGACGGGTTTGTTCAACACCACCAAGCAGGTCATTGAAGGCATGTTGTCCAAAGGCTGGGGGCGGATCATCAATATCTCCTCGATCAACGGTCAGCGTGGTCAGTTCGGCCAGACCAACTACTCCGCCGCCAAGGCTGGCATCCATGGTTTCACCATGGCACTGGCCCGGGAAGTCTCCGGCAAGGGCGTGACCGTCAATACCGTATCCCCAGGCTACATCCAGACCTCCATGACCGCGGCAATTCGCCCGGACATTCTCGAAGGCATGATCGCTGCTACTCCGGTCGGTCGCCTTGGCCAACCAGAGGAGATCGCCTCAATCGTGGCCTGGCTGGCTTCCGATGAGTCTGCCTACAGCACCGGTGCCGATTTCTCGGTAAACGGCGGCATGAACATGCAATAACCCCGATCAGGGCAGGAATGTCCTGGTTTGCTCGACGAATTTTGTCTTTTCGATGAGGTCACGCATGAACGAAGTCGTAATCGTTGCCGCTACTCGTACCGCCATTGGCAGTTTCCAGGGTGCTTTGTCTGAAATTCCCGCGACCGAACTGGGTGCCGCAGTGATTCGCCGCTTGCTGGAGCAGACGGGTATCGATGCTGCTCAAATTGATGAAGTGATCCTCGGCCAGGTACTCACTGCCGGCGCTGGGCAAAACCCGGCACGCCAGACAGCGATCAAGGCCGGCTTGCCACACACCACGCCTGCCCTGACCTTGAACAAGGTCTGCGGCTCCGGTCTCAAGGCGGTCCATCTCGCCGTCCAGGCAATCCGTTGCGGCGACGCGGAACTGGTAATCGCTGGCGGTCAGGAAAATATGAGTCTGGCCCCCTATGTTCTGCCCAAGGCACGCACCGGCCTGCGTATGGGCCATGCGCAACTGCAAGACAGCATGATCCAGGATGGCCTGTGGGACGCCTTCAACGACTATCACATGGGTATCACCGCTGAGAATCTGGCGCAGAAGTACGAGATCTCTCGTGAAGCACAGGATACCTTCGCTGCCGCCTCGCAACAGAAAGCCGCCGCAGCCATTGAGGGCGGGCGTTTCCAGAGCGAAATCACCCCGATCCTGATTCCTCAGCGCAAGGGCGAACCGCTGGTCTTCGACACCGACGAACAGCCGCGTATCGACAGTACTGCGCAAGCCTTGGCAAAACTCAAACCGGCATTCCAGAAAGACGGCAGCGTGACCGCCGGCAACGCTTCGACCCTCAACGATGGTGCGGCCGTGCTGTTGCTGGCCAACGCCGCTAAAGCACAAGCGCTCGGCCTTCCGGTACTGGCACGCATCAAAGCCTATGCCAGCGCCGGTGTAGACCCGTCGATCATGGGCATCGGCCCGGTCCCGGCTACACGCCTGACCCTGCAAAAGGCCGGCTGGAGCGTCGAGGACCTGGACCTGATCGAAGCCAATGAAGCCTTCGCCGCCCAGGCGCTGGCGGTTGGCAAAGAGATGGGTTGGGACACCAGCAAAGTCAACGTCAACGGCGGTGCGATTGCCCTTGGCCATCCGATCGGCGCATCGGGGGCACGGATTCTGGTGTCGCTGGTGCACGAACTGATCCGTCGCGACGGCAAGAAGGGGCTGGCCACTTTGTGCATCGGCGGCGGACAAGGCGTCGGCCTGGCTATCGAGCGCTAACCAACGGCATCTGAGTAGCCAATGCGCGGACTTGGGACCCTTGTTCCGCGCATCAGATTGGCGTCAGACAACGCTGCCCGCATTCCTGCCGTCGCTACGCCGGAGTCCGGCAAAGCGCGGCTTTTTTTCTGCCCGGCTCATCTGTATGGGCAAGGAACTTTATGGACAACAACGCGCATACATTCAAAACCTATTGGTCAGGCCAGGTTCCGTTCATCGCTTCCTTTGCAGTGCAACAATTACGCCTATGGGTCAGCACCAATCCGTGGTTTTCCGGGCATGAGCACGGCGCCTGGTTCGAGTTACCTCGCGAAACCCTGGACAGCCTTCAAGCGGACTACCAGGTTCAATGGGGCCAACTCGGTCAAAAACTGCTGACCGGCCAATCCTTCAGCTTCGATGATCGACGCTTCTCCAGCAGCAACTGGAGCGAGCCACTGTTCGGCTCCCTCGCTGCGTTTTACCTGCTCAACGCAAGCTTTCTCCTGAAACTGCTCGACAAGCTGCTGATCGACGAAAAAAAACCGCGCCAACGCCTGCGCTATCTGGTGGAGCAAGCCATTGCCGCCAGTGCGCCAAGCAATTTCCTGGTCAGCAACCCTGATGCGCTCCAGCGTGCGGTTGAGACTCAAGGTGCCAGCCTGCTCACAGGTATGCAGCATCTGGTCAGCGACATGAACGAAGGCAAAATGCGCCAGTGTGATAGCGGCGCCTTCAAGGTTGGCGTCGATCTGGCTAACACCCCCGGCGAAATCGTCTTTGAGAATCAGCTATTCCAGCTAATTCAGTACTACCCGCAAAGCGAAACCCAGTACCGACACCCGGTATTCGTCGTACCTCCGTCGATCAACAAGTACTACATCCTTGATCTGCGCCCGGACAACTCGATGGTCCGCCACCTGCTGGAACAGGGACATCCCGTATTCCTGATGTCCTGGCGCAACTTTGACGAGGAACACGCTGGCACCACCTGGGATGACCTGATTGAGCACGGGGTAATCGACGCCTTGCAGGTGACCCGCGATATCAGTGGCGAGCAGCGACTCAATTGCGTGGGCTTCTGCATCGGCGGCACCCTGCTGAGCACGGCGCTGGCAGTACTTGCTGCACGCGGCGACCGGGAGATCGCCAGCGTGAGCCTGTTCACCACGTTCCTTGATTACCTGGATACCGGTCCCATCGACATATTCGTCGACGAAGAACTGGTGGCCTATCGAGAGCGCACCATCGGCGGCATGAATGGTCCCATCGGTCTGTTTCGTGGTGAGGACATGGGCAATACCTTTTCCCTACTGCGCCCCAACGAACTGTGGTGGAACTACAACGTCGACAAATACCTCAAGGGGCAGAAGCCGATCCCGCTTGATCTGCTGTTCTGGAACAACGACAGCACCAACCTTCCGGGGCCGATGTACTGCTGGTATCTGCGCCACACCTATCTGCAGAACGATTTGAAATCAGGCGAGCTGGAGTGTTGTGGGGTCAAGCTGGATTTGCGTGCAATTGACGCTCCCGCTTACATCCTCGCCACCCATGACGATCACATCGTGCCCTGGAAAAGCGCCTACGCCAGCACCAACCTGCTCTCCGGGGCCAAGCGTTTTGTATTAGGAGCTTCAGGGCATATCGCCGGCGTCATCAATCCACCGGCCAAACAGAAGCGCCATTACTGGACCAATAATCGGGTCACGAAGAACCCGGAGACCTGGTTCAAGAATGCTGAGCAGCAACCTGGTAGCTGGTGGAATGACTGGTTCAACTGGCTGGCGGGACACTCCGGCGAGCGCCAACCAGCGGTTGCGCACATAGGGAATGACAAATTCCCGCCTCTGGAGCCGGCGCCAGGCAGTTATGTAAAGCAATGAAAGACTGCTGTGGGCCAGAGCGCGACACTTTCCAGTACGTGACGCTCGACTTCCTGGATGACGGCAGCGTCGAGAACACAGCAGTTTGATTGCACAGACGAAGATCAAATCACGCAAACGTAAGCGCAAGGACGAGGTTGGTACGGAGGAAGACCAGCAATTTTGACTGTTGTTGTGGAAATGCCCTGCTGCATGACTGCATGCAGCAGGTCTTCTCATTTATTTGGGTACAAGGAGAGACGACCCATGAGCACCCCGTTCCGTATCAACGAAGCACTTTTGATTGCCGGTCTCGCATTCAAACCTTTTCAATGCGTCGCTTGGGCTCCGCAAGACGGTAATGGCGAACTGAGCCTGACCGTCATCGACCGGGCCAACACTCGTATTTGTCGCAAACAGATTCCAAGCAGTGCCTATTCCGACCCTGCGCAGCTGGAAAGCCTGCTGGAAGAGGTGCGCGCCGAGTTGAGCCAGGAGGGCTACAAGCTACAATCCTGGACAATGCCAGAGTAAGGATTCTCGCGGATCGCTACCTGTGATCCGCCTGATACTCCACTCTCAAGATGAAGATCACGATAATACAGAACTTGCCAAGCTACTGAGATCTGCACTCAGGGAGTTCGAGGTGACAAATAAAACGATAGATAAAGAAAAAACCTGCATGCAACAATAATAAAAAAGCCCTGATTATCAGGGCTTTATCACATAACTTTTACATTTAAATCCGTGGTAGACGCTAAAACGCCAGTTTGTAACCGATCAACAACAGCATGGTCGCCAGGCAAGGACGCAGCAGTTCGTCGGAGATGCGCCCGGTCAGGTGGCTGCCCAGGTAAATCCCCGGCAACGAACCCACCAGCAAGTAACCCAGGACGTGCCAGTCCATGTTGCCCATGCTGGCATGGCCAAGGCCCGCGACCAGGGTCAACGGCACGGCGTGGGCGATTTCAGTCCCCACCAGGCGGCGGGTCGGCAGCATCGGATAGAGAATGAACAGTGCCACGGTGCCCAGTGCACCGGCGCCGATGGACGTCAGCGCGACCATGGTGCCAAGGACCAGCCCGGTGATGACCGTCATCACATTCAAGCGCAATCCGCTGGGGTTGTAGTTGCCGCCCGCACGTTTGTGGGCGAAGTCGAGCAGGCGCTTCTTGAACAGGATCGCCAGTGCCGTGGCAAACAACACAAAACCGAGGGCCTGCTTGATGATCGCGTTCATCGCCTCGGGGGCGCTGTGCAGGGTGCTGAGGAACCATAGAGTCAATGCCACGGCGGGCACGCTGCCCAAGGTCAACCAGCCGGTAATCGCCCAGTCGATGTTGTTGTTCTTGCGGTGAACCAGTACACCGCTGGATTTGGTGATGGCGGCGTACAGCAGATCGGTACCGACCGCCGTCGCCGGGTTGATGCCGAATCCAAGCAGGATCGGGGTCATGAGCGATCCGCCACCCACGCCAGTCATGCCGACGATAAAGCCGACGACCAGCCCGGCAACCACCAACCCGATGTTCACTAAATCCATGAATACTTCCACAAAGATCGCAGGGGAAATCTGGTCCGCAGCATAGCGATATTTCTTATAACCAGTTATATCGATGCGATCTATCTTTATGCCTGAAGCACCGCCCCCCCTTGTGGGAGCGAGCTTGCTCGCGATGACTGAGCGTCAGTCGATATCCATGTCATCTGATACACCGCTATCGCGAGCAAGCTCGCTCCCACAGGGTTCTCAATTGGATTCACTGCACCGGCAGGAAATTCAGGAACAAAACGCTCTGGACATTGTTCAGGCCGATGTGACGATGCTGGGTGAAACTCAAGCCAACCCTTTGACCCGAAATTTGCGCTTGCCCAGTGAGGTTCAAGACGGTACCTACAATGTTCACCGAATACACACAGGAGATTTGCATGCGCGCATTAGAATTGGCAGGCGCTCAGGTGCCGGTCATTGGCCAAGGCACCTGGCAGATGGGCGAAGATCGCTCGCGACACACGCAAGAAGTCGCGGCACTGCGCCTGGGCATCGAACTGGGCATGACCCTGATCGACACCGCTGAAATGTACGCTGAAGGCGGCGCCGAGGAAGTGGTCCGCGATGCCATCGCCGGCCAGCGCGACAGCGTCTTCCTGGTCAGCAAGGTGTACCCGCACAATGCCAGCCGCCAGGGCATTCCCCAGGCTTGCGAGCGAAGCCTGCGCAGGCTTGGCACCGACTATATCGATCTGTATCTACTGCATTGGCGCGGCCAGTATCCCCTGGAAGAAACCGTCGACGCCTTCGAGCGCCTGCGCGAAGCCGGCAAGATTGGCCGTTGGGGCGTGTCCAATTTCGACCTCGATGACTTGCTGGAACTGGATGCCCCGGCCTGTGCCACCAATCAGGTGCTCTACAACCTGGAACAACGCGGCATAGAATTTGATTTGCTGCCCTGGAGCCAACAACGGCGGTTGCCGGTCATGGCTTACTGCCCGATTGGCCAAGGCGGCAAAATGCTCGCCAATGCTACGCTCAAACTAGTAGCCAGCCGTCACGGCGTGACACCGGCACAGGTAGCACTGGCATGGATTCTGCGTCAGGACGCAGTGATTGCCATCCCCAAAGCGGTTCATCCCGAACATGTACGCCTCAACGCCCAGGCCGCCAGGTTGCAGCTTGAAGCAGAGGATCTGGAGGCGCTGGACCAAGCGTTTCACGCGCCACAACGCAAACAGCGGCTGGCCATGGTCTGAACCACCGCAGTCTGTCAGAGAGCTTCGCCATGAGAAGCACCGACCACCTGGACCCGTTCAATCTGCAACGCTTTCTCCAGGCTCAGGACCCGGTATTCGACCGGGTTCAAGATGAGTTGAGCAACGGACACAAGCGCAGTCACTGGATGTGGTTCGTTTTTCCGCAGTTTGCGGGGCTAGGCGACAGCGAGATGTCGCGCCGCTTTGCCATCCACTCGCGGGAGGAAGCCCAGGCCTACCTTGAGCACCCATTGCTGGGCGCCCGGTTACGCAGCTGCACCCAGGAAGTGCTGAATATCCGGGAGCGCTCAGTGGCCGGGATTTTCGGTCATCCCGACGACCTGAAGTTTCATTCATCGATGACCCTGTTTGCCCAGGTCGCCGCTGCCGACAGTCTGTTCCAGCAAGCCTTGAACCAATACTTCCACGGCATCCTGGATGACTGGACCTTATCGCTGATGGACTCAAAACAGGCCCAACTGCCCCCCAATCAGAGTTGAGAAGTCGTCGTCGACAAACGGCAGTATCGCGTCCGCCACCGGTTGCAGTTGCCGGGTGATGTAGTGGTCGTAATCGATGGGGGCGCTGCGCACTTCCAGCGGTTCAGGGCCGGCGACGGTGATCACGTAGCTGATCCAGCCGCCGTTCTGGTATTGCCGCGGGCGACCCTGCCGGTCGTTGTACTCGTCGGCCAGGCGCGCCGCGCGCACATGGGGCGGAACGTTGCGCTGATAGTCATCGAGGGTGCGGCGCAGGCGTTTGCGGTAGATCAGCCGGTCATCGAATTCACCGGCCAGGGTCTTGCGGACATAGTCGCGCACATAATCCTGATAGGGCTTGCGCAGGAAGATCCGTGAATACAGCTCCTGCTGGAATTGACGGGCCAGCAGCGACCAGTCGGTGCGCACGGTTTCCAGGCCTTTGTAGACCATTTCGTCGCTGCCATCGGCCCGGGTCACCAGTCCGGCGTAGCGCTTTTTGCTGCCCTCTTCGGCACCACGAATGGTCGGCATCAAAAAGCGCTTGTAGTAGGTTTCGAACTGCAACTCGAGAACGCTTTGCAAGCCGTATTCCTGCTGCACGTGCTCGCGCCACCACTGATTGACGTGCGCGACCAGTGCATGGCCGATCTGAGCCGCCTCCTGCTGGCCATGGGCGCGACGCAGCCAGACGAACGTCGAGTCGGTGTCGCCGTAAATCACCGCATGCCCCTGCGCTTCGATCAACTGGCGGGTACGCAGCATGATCTCGTGCCCGCGCAAGGTGATCGACGACGCCAGGCGTGTGTCGAAGAAGCGACAACCGCTGGAGCCTAGTACACCGTAGAAGGCGTTCATGATGATTTTCAGCGCCTGGGACAGCGGTGCGTTGTGTTCGCGCTTGGCGGTTTCCCGGCCTTCGGCCACTCGGGCGACGATAGATGGCAGGCAATGCCGGGTGCGAGAAAAGCGCGCGCCACGAAAACCCGGCACCGACTCGCTGTCGTCCGGGTGCTTGAGCCCTTCAATCAGCCCCACGGGGTCGATCAGGAAGGTGCGGATGATCGACGGATAGAGGCTTTTGTAGTCCAGCACCAGCACCGACTCGTACAGTCCCGGTTGCGAATCCATCACAAAACCGCCGGGGCTGGCTTGCGGCGGCTTGCCACCGAGGTTCGGCGCAACGAAACCCTGACGGTGCATCAGCGGCATGTACAGGTGGGTGAACGCCGCCACCGAACCGCCCATGCGATCGGCCGGCAGTCCCGTGACGCTGGCCCGCTCCAGCAGGAAGGTGAGCAACTCGGTCCTGGCGAAAATCCGCGTGACCAGTTCGCAGTCCTTGAGGTTGTATTTGGCCAGCGCCGGTTTGTCCTCGGCGAACATGCGATTGATTTCGTCCATGCGCTGGTACGGGTTGTCGATGGACTTGCCTTCGCCGAGCAAGGTTTGCGCGACGTTTTCCAGGCTGAACGAAGGGAAACTCCAGGTCGCCGAACGCAGGGACTCGATACCGTCGATGATCAAGCGGCCAGCCGCCGAGGCGAAGTAGTGGTTGCCGCTGCCGTGTTCGCGCCACTGCATTTCCTCGCCGCCACGCCCCAGTTTCAACGGCACCGCCAGGCGCCGGGCGTGTTCGTGAAGCACCCGCAAGTCGAACTGCACGACGTTCCAGCCAATGATCGCGTCGGGGTCGAACCGGGCAAACCAGTCGTTGAGTTTCTTCAGCAACAGGGTCCGCGAATCGCAGTATTCGAGCTGGAAATCCACCTGGCTATCGTCGCCATTGGACGCGCCGAGCATGTACACCTGACGCTCGCCGCAGCCTTCCAGGGCGATGGAATACAACTCGCCCTGGGCCGTGGTCTCGATGTCCAGAGACACCAGTTTCAAGCTCGGCCGATAGTCGGGATCGGGTTTCATCTGCGCATCGAGCAGCAGCCCCTCGGCATTCGGCGTGCCACCGAAGCGCACCGGCGCGGTGATGAAGCGTTCCATCATGTAGCGTTCCGGCGGACGCACGTCGGCTTCGAACACCTCGACACCGGCCCGGCGCAGTGCGGTTTCGAGGCGCATCAACTGGCCATGTTGCTGGCAGTAAAGACCGAGGACCGGGCGATGTTCGAAATCCTGCAGGGCCAGGGGCCTTAGCTCGACGTTCTTCTCGTCATGCAAAACGCTTTCGGCCGCCTGACGCTGCGCAGCAGGGATGAACGCCACCGAGGGCTGGAAAGGCAAGCGGATTCGCCGGGGACCGCTGTCGGTCGCCAGCCAGAACTCGACTTCCGTACCGGCCGGGGTGTCGCGCCAATGCCGGGTCAGGACGAAGCCCTGCTGTAGATCCACCACTGCAAACCTCGAAACTGATTCAGAGGGTGATTCTACCCGTCATCGACAGGGATAGTCCGCCCGGTCTGGATATATCGGGTAGACATCAAGCCCGCTCCCACAGGTTATTTGCCGGGGCGGAATACGAGGTTTGCCGAAGAAAAACCGCCGAATGACGTTTTTTGCGTGTTATCTGCCGCTTTCGCCCTTGCCCTGAGCGCTTGCGTCTACGATTCTTCAAGAACAACGAAAACACCCGAGTAACCACCATGAAAACCGTCGCCCAACTGCTCAAGCTCAAAGATCAGAAGAATCAGGAAGTGCACCAGATCAAACCCGATCACATGGTGCTCGAAGCGCTGATGAAGATGGCCGAGAAAAACGTCGGCGCCTTGTTGGTGGTGGAGAATGATGAAGTGCTGGGCATCATCAGCGAACGGGACTATGCACGCAAACTGGTGCTGCACGGCCGCTCTTCGGTGGGTACGCCGGTGCGCGACATCATGGTGTCGCCAGTGATTACCGTCGACACCCATCAAACCGTGGAGACCTGCCTGGGCATCATGTCCGATAGACGCCTGCGTCACCTGCCGGTGGTGGAAGGCGGCAAATTGATTGGGCTGCTGTCGATCGGTGACCTGGTCAAGGAAGCGATTGCCGAACAGGCGGAACTGATCAAGCAGCTGGAGCAGTACATTCGCGGGGAATAATTCGACAAGCCGAAAATCACCTGTGGGAGCGGGCTTGCTCCGGGCGGCGTTCCGACGAAGGCGGTGTGCCAGTCAACATTAATGCTGTCTGACACTACGCCTTCGTCGGAACGCCGCCCGGAGCAAGCCCGCTCCCACATTGGTTTTCGGTGTTCAGGCCGGCCAATGCCGGGCGAATACCGGTGCCAGTGCCGGGTGGCGGTCGATGCGTTCCAGCCAGGCGAAAAAACCCGGCCGGGCACTGCGCAGATGTTCCCGACTGCCCGCCCATCGCGAGATCACCGCCGTCAGCACATCCAGGGCCCTTGGCTTCTCGCTGCCCAGATACAACTCGCCCGAGAACTGATCGGCAAACACCTCCCAACTCCAGTGCAGGCGCCGGCGGGCGCCCTCCATGAGGTTCTGCCTGGACGACTCATCCGCCTCGGCCAGCCAGCGTTCGGGGTAGTCGATGATGCCGATGGCTGCATAGCAATTGCTGACGATGTACGCCATGCCGCGAATGGCCTGGGCCCGCTCGGCCGGGTCTGGCGGCAACAACCCCGACGCGGGAAAGGTCAACCCGAGGTGAATCAGGATCGCCGCACTCTCGGTCAGGACGCCGCCATCGGGCAGCTGCAAGGTCGGAATCTGTTTGAGCGGGTTGAGTTTCTCCAGCGCCTTGGCCGCCTCCGCGGAGGTCTCGACATCGATGAAGCGATAAGGAACATCACAGAGTTCAAGGGCGGCTTCGATGGCAGCCGCCCCGGAGTTCTGATAACCGTAGAGCTGGTACATAAACGTCTCCTTTCACACCGCGCCCCCCGCAGTGCCGCATCAAGCTATCCAGTGTAGAAGCCGCCACCCGCCACACAGCGGCCATCCGACGACCGCACCATCACGCCCACACGGGGCATGACGCGGGTCCTATCATTGCCGTCGATGTTCACCATCATCTCAATGAAGTTCTCATAAAAAATCCCCGGCGTAACATCTGCTCCATACCAACCCATTACACCCCGGAGCACACCATCATGAAACGCCAAACCCTTCTCAGCATCGCTTTCTCGGTTTTCGCCGTTAACGCTTTTGCCGCCACTTCTGCTCAACCTGTGGTCGCTGAAGGCGGCTCGGATCGTCTGATTGAAAGCCGTGTAGCTGAGGGTGGTTCCGATCGTCTGATCGAGAATCGAGTGGCCGAAGGTGGTTCGGATCACCTGCTGGAAAAACGCGTAGCCGAAGGCGGTTCCGACAAACTGCTGCAAAACCGCGTTGCCGAAGGCGGTTCCGACCGTCTGATCGAAAGCCGCGCTGTCTGAATGCAGTGCTTTACCGCAGGACTCAATGAAAACCCGGCCTCACCCGCCGGGTTTTTTATGCGTTTTTCGCCGCGATTAATTCCCTGCCCGCGCCATGCAGCGCTGGTAACGTTCATCGACCCGTTTGGCGAACCACGCGGTGGTGAGTTTGCGGGTGATTTTCGGGCTTTGCAGCACGATCCCGGGTAACACCTCACGGGGTAACGGCCGGCCCTCGGCCTGTTCGGCCAGCTCGAAAACCCGCCGATAGAGTTTGCTGTTTTCGAACGCCAGGGTTTTCCCCTCTTCCAGTTGCTCGCGAATCGTCGGGTTGCGCATGTCCAGTTGTTTGCCGAGGGTGCGCACGGCCAGTTCTGTGGTGCCGGGCATGATCGAACCGTAGCGCACCAGGTCGCCATCCAGCGCCAACGGAATACCGGAAGCCCGGCTCACCGCGTTCTGAAACGCGGCGTTGCGGCTGGCGTACCAACCCGCGTTGAAGTCCGCAAAACGGTATAGCGGTTGTGGGTAGCTCACCGGATACCCAAGCAGATGCGCGATACCGAAATACATGCCGCCGCGCCGGGTGAACACTTCATGACGAATCGAGCCCTTCACCGGGTACGGATAGCCCTTGGCCTGTTGCTCGGCAAAATCAATGCCGACCTGCATCGGCCCGCCGGTATGCACCGGGTTGAAACCTGCGAACAGGGTTTTGCCCATGGGCACCATGCTGATGAAGTCGTCGAAAATCGCGCTCAGTTCCTTTTCACTGCGCGCGGCATTCAGGCGCTCGCTGTAGCTTTTGCCGTTGGGCGAATCGAGCTTTAATGCACCGCTCACCAACAGGCCGGGAATGTGTGCCCTGGCAGCGCGACGGTCGATCTCGTCGCGGGCGATCTTGCCCAGGCCCGGTACGCCCGGATCGACCTGAAAGGTAGACTCCTGTTCGGTCACGGCCAGCACCGAGCACAGGTTTTGCGTGGTCGGCGAGATGTCTTGCGCGGCAAATGCCACCTGGATATCAGTGGCCCACCCCTTAGGATCGGCAGCTTTGGCCGGCAGCAAACGCACAATCTCGGCCTTCACTTCGGCCGGACTGCGCGCCGCCGGTTCCTGGGTTCGCTGGCTGCCGCAACCGGCCAATACCAGCAACACGGCGACGCTTGTGATCAATCTGATTTGCATGTCGTTCCATCTGATCCGTTGGTCCGGGTCAACCATACGACCAATGGCATGCCAGCGGCTACGGCCGTGGTAGTCCGATGGTTGCCGCCCTCCCCGACTGGACCATACTTGATCCACGTAGCGAGGAGGACAGGTTCATGCACCGTAGCGACGTGTTGATCATCGGCGCCGGCCCGACCGGGCTGGTCCTGGCGTTGTGGCTGAGCAAACTGGGCGTGCGCGTGCGAATCGTCGACAAAACCTCCGCCCCCGGCACCACGTCCCGGGCGCTGGCCGTCCAGGCACGGACGCTGGAGTTGTATCGCCAGCTCGGACTGGACGACGCCGTGGTGCAAAACGGCCATCAAGTGGTGGCCGGCAACTTCTGGGTCAAGGGTGAGCCCGTGGCGCGACTGCCCCTGTCTCAGATCGGTGAAGGCCTGACCCCCTACTCGTTTCTCGAGATCTTCCCGCAGGACGAACACGAACGGCTGCTGATCGAGCGCCTGGAAGCCTTCGGCATTACGGTGGAGCGCAACACTGAACTGGCAGGCTTCGAGCAAACCGCAGAGGGCATCACGGCCACGCTGCACCTGCCCGACGGCCAGCAGGAAACCTGCCAGGCCTGTTACCTGGCCGGATGCGACGGTGCTCGGTCGATTGTGCGCAAGACCCTGGATACAGGGTTTCCCGGCGGGACCTACCAGCAGATTTTCTACGTCGCCGACGTGCAGGCCAGCGGTCCGACATTCAACGGCGAACTGCATGTGGATCTCGACGAGGCGGACTTCCTCGCCGTGTTCCCGCTGGCAGACACTGGTCGTGCCCGCCTGATCGGCACGGTGCGCGACGAGCGCGCCGAACACGCCGAAACCCTGCGCTTCGAGGACGTCAGCAGCCGGGCCATCGAGCACATGAAGGTGAAGATCGAGCAACTGAACTGGTTTTCGACCTATCGCGTGCATCATCGGGTGGCGGATCACTTCCGCAAAGACCGGGCGTTTTTGCTGGGGGATGCCGCCCACGTGCACAGCCCGGCGGGCGGCCAGGGCATGAACACCGGGATTGGTGATGCCATCAACCTGGCCTGGAAGCTGGCGGCCGTGTTGAGCGGCGGCGCCGAGGCCAGGCTGCTCGACACCTATGAAACCGAGCGCATCGCGTTTGCCCGCAAACTGGTGACCACCACCGACCGGGTGTTCAACTTCATCACCGCCGAAGGACGGATGGCCGATTTGCTGCGTACACGCCTGGCACCGTTCTTGATACCGAAAATAACCTCGTTCGAAACCTCCCGCGAATTCCTGTTTCGCACGGTGTCGCAGATCACCCTGAATTATCGTGGAATGCCGCTGAGCACGGGCGTTGCCGGGCATGTGCATGGCGGCGACCGCCTGCCCTGGGCCCATGACGGTGAGGGGGATAATTTTGAATCGCTCAAGTGCCTGACCTGGCAGGTGCATGTCTATGGCGACACCAGCGACGAGATGATCGCCTGGTGCCAGGAGCACCATCTGCCGCTGCATGTATTCGACTGGCGACCGGCGTTCGAGGCGGCGGGTCTGGGGCGCAACGGGTTTTATCTGTTACGGCCCGATACCTATGTGGCGATTGCCGAAACGTGCTCGGACCCGAAAGTGATCGAACGGTATTTCAAACACCACGGGATCCGGCCGTTTTTTGGCGCTCCCTGAGAACACCCCCCCCCTGTGGGAGCGGGCTTGCCCGCGATGGCGGCGGCACATCCAGCATCTATGTGTCTGACATACCGCTATCGTCGGAACGCCGCCCGGAGCAAGCCCGCTCCCACAGGTTCTGTATCAACCTGAAACGGGGCTTGGAATCTGCAACCCGCGCACCACCGCCGGCCGCGCCAGGAAACGCTCCAGCACCCGCGTGACGTTAGGGAAGTTCTGAATGCCCACCAGATCGCCGGCTTCATAGAAACCGATCAGGTTGCGCACCCACGGGAAAGTGGCGATGTCGGCGATGGTGTAGCGCTCGCCCATGATCCAGTCGCGCCCTTCCAGCCGGCCGTCCAGCACCTTGAGCAGGCGTCTGCTTTCCTCGACATAGCGGTCACGGGGACGCTTGTCTTCGTAGTCCTTGCCGGCGAACTTGTTGAAAAACCCGAGCTGGCCAAACATCGGTCCGATCCCGCCCATCTGGAACATCAGCCACTGAATGGTTTCGTAGCGTGCGGCCGATTCCTGGGCCAGCAGTTGCCCGCTCTTGTCCGCCAGGTAGATCAGAATCGCCCCCGACTCGAACAACGCCAGCGGCCGGTCGTCCGGACCGTGGGGGTCGAGGATCGCCGGGATCTTGTTGTTGGGGTTGAGGGAAAGAAATTCCGGGGACATCTGGTCGTTGGTGTCGAAGCCTACCCGGTGAGGTTCATAAGGCAGGCCGATCTCTTCGAGCATGATCGAGACCTTGACGCCGTTGGGGGTCGGCAAGGAGTACAGCTGAATCCACTCCGGATACTGGGCAGGCCACTTGCGGGTGATGGGGAATGAGGACAAATCGGTCATGGGCGGGATCCACGAAGACATTGAGAGTGACGATCATAATGTAGATATCGGGTCAGCGATCCCTTGAAGCCATCAATCTCGCTGATAGAGGAGATCAAAAGAGATCACGACTGTTTCAACACCATCCGGTGTAGCGTGTCCATAAATCCGCAACATCCTGTCAATAACCTTCGCTGCAAACCCTTGAGGGTTACCGGTACATTGCTGCGCACTCGGCCGGAATCGAACCAAACGGGTTCAGGGGACTCTGAGCACCACCCCTTGAAAACGGACGGCTTCAATGACATGGAAAACACTCGACACAGGACAATCGTGGTGTAAAGGTGTGTCAGCCTTAACCGAATCGCGCTGAAGATCCCTTTATTCATGAACCTGTTCAACTTTGCCAGACGCTACAAGCATCGCGCCTACCTCTTGTTGCCCGCCTTGTTGGTGGTCAGCGCGTTGTTTCTGTCGCTGGAGTCCGGCCTGAGCCGCGCCCAACCGATGGATGGCACCCAGACGCTGGTGTTCCTGCGCCACGGGGAAAAACCCGCGGGCGGCCTGGGCCAGCTCAATTGCCAGGGGCTCAACCGCGCCATCGACCTGGCCACCCTGCTGCCGGAAAAATTCGGCAAGGCCAACTATGTGTTCGCGGCCAACCCGACCCGTAACGTAGAGGAAGGCGAGTTCGACAACTCCTACAGCTACATCCGCCCCCTGATGACCATCAGCCCCAGTGCGATCAAGCTGGGCCTGCCGGTGAACATCAATTTTTCCGCCAATGACACCAGTGACCTGGCCGAAGAGCTGCTACGCGACAAGTATCACAACTCGGTCATTTACACGGCCTGGTCCCACGGCTACCTGCCGGAGCTGATCAACACGGTGGCCGGCGACGCCACCGGCAAGAAAATGACCATCATGGATGACTGGGAGTCCAGCGATTATGACTCGCTGTATGTGCTCACCCTGACCTGGCAGAACGGCAAGGCCAGTGTGCAGAGCCATGTGTACAAGCAAGGCCTGGATAATGGCTCGCAGACTTGCCCGACCTGAGGTATTTGCATTGTCTGATCGGGCCCCTTCGTCGGAACGCCGCCCGGAGCAAGCCCGCTCCCACATTCGATCTCCAGCAAACACAAATTTTGTGACCGCCGCTGATTAAATGTGGGAGCGGGCTTGAACTGGTCAACTAATTTTGGACAC
>NZ_AKJL01000323.1 GCF_000282355.1 Pseudomonas sp. GM49 | reverse complement strand
CCCGCCAGCCAGTGGCTGGAGATGACCGCGACCACGAGGATCTTCAGCGCGATCCCCAGCACGATGTAGGGGCGATAGCGCACCGGGTCGCGGCTGATCATCCAGTAGGCCCAGCCGAACATCAGCACCACGATCATGGTGATCTGGATGAACAGGCCTGCGGTCGGGGTTATCTGTAAGCCCATCAGTTGGGCCACCGGCTGCGTGGCCACCAGCAAGGGCAGGCCCGCCAGGATGTTGAAGCCGGCGGCGATACTGAACAGGGTGCGGGCGTAAGCGTTGGACATGGAGTACTCCTCAATAGGGTCAGACAAGGATCAGCCCAGCAGCCTGAGCAGGGCGGGGTAGCTGTTGGGGAACAATCGGCTCAGCCAGAACAGGGTGCTGGATTTGTTGCCGGTGATGACCCGGCGGCTGCCGTGGCGCATGCCGTGGATGATGTCGGCGGCGCAGTCGGCGGGCGGGGTTCGCAGCATCTTGTCGGCCAGGCGGGCGAACTTCGCTTCCTCCGCGCCTGCGGCCTTGCAGCGCCGGCCGGCTCGTTCGATGTTGGTCTTGATGCCGCCAGGGTGGACGCAGATGGCGCGCACACCGCTGCCCCTGAGTTCCGCCCAGAGGCATTCGGTCAGGCCGCGCACGGCGAACTTCGACATGTTGTAGGCGCTTTGCGTGGGGAAGCTGAGCAGGCCGAACACGCTGGAAATGTTGACGATGCAACCTTCACGCTGGGCCAGCATCTTCGGCAGGAAGGCCTTGGTGCCGTACAGCACGCCCCACAGGTTGATGCCCAGTTGCCACTCGAACTCTTCGATGCTGGTGTTGGCCACGGTGCCGATCACCGTGGCGCCGGCATTGTTGATGACGTAGTGAACCGTGCCGAAATCGCGCATGACCTCTTCGGCGTGGTTCTGAAATGCCGACCAGGACGAAACATCCAGCGTGTAGCCCCGGACCTGGCTCGCTTCAGGGAGCAGGCCCAGGGTGGCATCGAGGCTCGAACGGTCGATGTCCGAGAGCGCCAGCAGCGCTCCCTCCCGGGCCAGTTGCACAGCCAGTTCGCGGCCAATACCGGAGCCGGCGCCGCTGATCACCACCACTTTGTTGTTGAACATCTTGGCTTCCTCTTTCTTGGCAGGGGGGCGGCTACTTGCTCAGGATATGAATCGCCACCGCCGCTTCTTCGACGCCCTGCAGGCCGCCGCCGTTTTCCTGAATGGCATGCCGCGCACCTTCGACCTGGCGCTTGCCGGCTTCGCCGCGCAACTGGGTCACCAGTTCATAGAGCTGACCGATACCGGTGGCGCCCAGCGGATGGCCCTTGGATTCGAGACCGCCGGAGGTGTTGACCGGAAGCCGCCCGCCCAGGGTGAACTCGCCACGTTCGGCGGCCGGGCCGCCTTCGCCGGGGGTGACGAAGCCGAGGTTCTCCACCTGGATGATTTCGCCCATGGCCGAGGCGTCGTGCACTTCGGCCACGTGCATGTCCCGGGGGCCCAGGCCGGCCTGTTCATAGGCCAGTTTGGCGGCCAGGCGCCCGACGTGGAGTTCGGGCTGATCGAGGCGGCGGTTGCTGAAACTGCGGATGACGCTGGCCGCGACCTTGATGCAGCGGGTCTTGTCGGCGCCGATGCGCTTGAGGCCTTCCTCGGTGCAGAGAATGGCGGCGGCAGCGCCGTCGGACAGTGGGGCGCACATCGGCAGGGTGATCGGATAGGTGATGGGCGGCGCCGCCAGGATCTCTTCGATGCTGAAAGGCCGGCGGAACTGCGAGTAAGGGTTGTGCACCGAGTGGGTATGGTTCTTCGCCGACACTGCGGCAATATGCCGTTGCGTGGTGCCATAGGTACTCATGTGGTGTCGACACATCGCAGCGTAGATGGCCATGAACTTGCTGTAGGGTTTGTCCGACTCGCTACCTTCGGGCACTTCAATCCCTTCGCCCATTTGCACCAGGGTCTGGTAGTTCTGCTCGGCGCGGGAGATGTCCCAGCCGGCCTCGAAAATCGAGAGGGCCTTGAGCTTGTCGGCGATGTTCATCTTCTCGGCACCGATCGCCAGCGCCACGTCGGTGGTGCCGGCCTTGAGGCTCTGCACGGCCAGATTGAAGGCGGCACTGCCCGAGGCGCAGGCGTTTTCGATGTTGTAGATGGGGATGCCTTCGATGCCGACCTTGCTCAGTACGACCTGGCCGGGAATGGCGATCTGGCCTTGCAGCGGGCCATTGGTCATGCCGGCATAAAAGGCGATGCCCAGGTCCTCGGTGCGGCACCCGGCATCCTGCAATGCGCCATTGAGCGCTTCGCGCGCCAGGTCATCGAGGCTGCGTTCGAGGTGTCGGCCGAAGACGGTCATGGCGATGCCGGCGATATAGACGGTGCTCATGAAAATTCCTTGTGATTAGTCAGGCGAAGCAATCGGGGGACCCGGGCCCTGCGCCGGACGAAGTCGCCAACGCAGGCCAGGGCCGGTTACAGGCGTCAGATCTTTCGATCCAGGGTTTGCCAATAAGGCTGGCGCAGGTCTTTCTTCAACACCTTGCCTACCGGGCTGCGCGGCAGGCTGTCGACGAAGTCGACCGACTTGGGCGCCATGACGTGGCCCAGCCGTTCCTTGCACAAATCGATCAGTGCCTGGGCGCTAACGCTCTGACCGGGATTAAGCTCGATCACAGCCTTGACCGCTTCACCCCATTTCTCGTCCGGAACGCCGATCACCGCGCAGTCCTGTACCGCCGGATGGCTCCACAGCACTTGCTCGACTTCGCTGGGGTACACGTTGAAGCCGCCGGAAATGATCATGTCCTTCTTGCGGTCGGTCAGGTGCAGGTAGCCTTCGGTGTCGATATGGCCGATGTCGCCGGTGTGCAGCCAGCCGTCGATGAGGGTTTCGGCGGTCTTGTCCGGCTGCTTGTAGTAGCCCTTCATGACCAGGTCGCCGCGCACGCAGATCTCGCCGGTGGCACCGCGTGGCAGGATCCGCTGGTCATCGTCCATCACCTCCACGCGGATCAGCGGGTAGGGACGGCCGACCGATGACAGGCGCTCGTCGCCGGCCAGTTTGCCGTCGACAAGGTGCTCGTCGGGGCGCAGGAAGGCGATGCTGGCCGGGGCTTCGGTCTGGCCGTAACCGCCGGCCATGATCGGGCCGAACACCTCAATGGCCTTTTTCAGTTTCTGCACCGACATGGGGGCCGCGCCGTACATCAGGTACTTGACCGAGGACAGGTCGATCGTCTCGATGCCGGGCATTTCCAGCAGCTTGTAGATCACCGTCGGCGGCAGGAAAAACTCGGTGACCTTGTGCTGCGCGATGGCACCGAGCATCACCGCCGGGTCGGGCCTGGTCACCACCACCACGGTGCCGCCCTGGGCGGTACACGGCACGGCCAGCAGGCCGGCGGTGTGGGTCATGGGCGCGGCGGCCAGGTTCACCGGCGTCTCGCCATTGCGGTAAGCGCAAGCCAGCATGAAGTGGGCGATGAAGGTCTGCGTACTGCGGTGCGTATTCATCACCCCTTTGGGCATGCCGGTAGTGCCGCCCGTGGGCGAGAGCATGATCACGTCGTCCATGTCGTAGCCGACTTCAGGACGGGTCGATGGCTGCTCCGCGCTCCAGCGTTGCAGCGACGGCGCATCGCGACCTTCGGCATCGATGCAGACCCAGTGCCGGACCTTAGGCAGCGACGGACGCAAGTCGTCGATGATCGCGGCGAACTCGTCCTGGTAGAACATCACCTCGCAATCGAAGGCATCGAGGATGTAGTGGTTCTCTTGTGCCGAGTTGCGCGCATTGACCGGTATCCAGGTCATGTTGGCGCGCCACAGGCCCAGGGTGCAGGCCCAGGCTGTGACGTCGTTGGCCGACCACACCGCGCCCTTGGTTTCCTTGGGCAAGCCCAGGGCCAGCAGGGTGTTGGCAATGCGACAGGACAACGCACCGACTTCGTCGAAGGTGTAGGACCGCGCGCCCTGGATATAGGCGATGCCGTCCGGGTTCAAACCCCAGCCGCGGTCGTAAAAATCAATGATGGCCATGAAGGGCTCCCGTGCCGTCGATCAGAGCTTGGTGACCGTGGCCCGTGCCAGGCCGCGCTCTTCCAGGAAGCCCAGCAGGTAGCGATGCCCGAACGCCTTGGAGCCGGAAGCGAAGCCGACCTTGTCGGTTTCGCCATCGATCAGCTTGATCGCGGCGGCAACCTGCAAGGCTCCGGTGGCGATGTAGGCGGTGGTGCCATGCACGGTGGCACGCACGGCCGATAGCTGGCCCCGGCCGATGGCGGTGTCGACCATGCGCACGGTGGTGGTGCGCTCGCGCGGTGGCATGCTCGGCGTGGTCGACTGAACGATCTGCTTGAGCACTTCATCCTGATGCTCTGCCGGCAGGTGTTTGTATTCGGCGTCCCACTTCTGACCCAGGCCATGCACCATCTTCATCACGTCGTTGTCGTAGAAGCCGACGCAGGAAACACAGGAGCGCACGCGCGGGTCGTTCTCGAAATACACCGGCAATGAGGTGCCGCCCCATGGCAGGGCGAAGACCGGTTGCAGGAACTCGGGTGAAGGAATGCTGAAGGAGGTGCCGACGGCGTGCGGGACCAGTTTCTTCTCCCACAGGTAGCATTGCTCGGCGCGGTACATCTCGAAGATGGAGGCGGTCGAGCCCACGGTCACACCGGCACCGACTCCGCGCGGGCCACGGCACAGGGTCGAGGTTTCCAGGGCGTCGATGCCCGGCGTTTCCAGGGCCAGTTCGGCGGCGATTTCCGCGTAGGTGAACATGTAGGACAGCGATGGCGAGACCAGCAGGCCGGCCTGGGCATAGAGATGGCCGAACTTCTCCCGCACTTCGCGCATGTAGCTTTGCTCACCGGTGGTATCCAGGTGATGGCAGCCGGCCTTGAGCGCGGCTTCGACGGTGGTCAGGCCGAATTTGACGAACGGGCCGACGGTGTTGCAGACCACCTTGGCGCCACGGAACGCCTCGGTCAGCGCCTCGACCGTGTGTTCGGCCTCGATGACTTCATAGGTGGCCGACTCCAGTCGCACCACGCGCTGGGCCATCATCTCGCGCACGCGTCCGGCATTGCGTGCCACGGCGGTGAAAGGGATGTTCTGGTCGATCAGCCAGTCCATGGTGAGCATGCCGGTGTAGCCGCTGGCGCCATAAACGACGACGGGATATTTAGCCATTTTCGTGTCTCTCTTGTTTTTGAAAGGTTGGGGGGGTGATAGCCGGGGTCAGTACTGCGACCAGCCTTCGGCATAAAGCTGTTGGCACAGCAGGCCAACACGCATCGTGATGATGGAGTTCTCGCCGTCTTCGATCAGGGCGGCGCGGGCATCGCGGAAAATCTTTTCGATCGGGTATTCACGGGAAGTACCGGCACCGCCGAACAGCTGCAGCGCTTCATTGGCGACCTTCATGCAGGCTTCAGTGACGGTCACCTTGGCCGACGCGGTGGCGTAGGGATGGCTCTGCGGCGACAGGCGGGCGAACGCCAGGGAGCGTCGGGCCACCGCGCGTGCCAGTTCGACCTGACGCAGCATGTCACCCAGTCGGTAGCGCGTGAGCTGATGGTCGATCAACAACTGACCGCCCTGTTTGCGTTCATGGCAGTACTGCAGGGCCATTTCGAACGCCGCGCGCGCCACCCCGGTGAACACCTGGGACATGTGCGTACCGGCGTAGGACCAGGCCGAGGACTGGTTGCCGTAGTATTGATCCTTGCCGGCGATGGCGAAGCGCGCCGGTATTTTCACGTTGTCGAAATAGACTTCGCCCTGGGGCAGCGAGCGCTGGCCGATCTTGTCCAGCGGCTTGCCGCGCGATACGCCGGGCAGGTCCAGGGGCACGATCACGGCGACGCCGTTGGGGCGGCCGTCGGCGTCGAAAAAGCCGTCGCCATAGTCGGCTGTGATGTAGGCCAGCGCCACCTGCGCCACGGCCCCGTTGGATACCCAGGCCGAGCACTGGCCGTTGAGGACGATCTCGTCCTTGCCGACTCTGGCCGTGAGGGTGCCCTTGTTGCCGGACTGGCCGTGGGGCCATTCGCGCTTCATGTCATAGACCATGATGTCGCTGCCCTTGTCCGGATGAGTGATCATCCAGCAGCCGATCTTGCCCTGGCACAGTTCCACCAGCTCCTGATTGCCCACGGCCTTTGCCATGCGCAGTGGGAAGCCGGCGACCGCCAGGGAAACGGCCAGGCCGGCATCGCCCCAGCCCATTTCCTCGCCAATCAGCGACTCCAGGCGCACGGCGGTTTCGGCGGGAAACTGCGTCAGCAGTTCCGCATCAAGACCCAGCTGTGCCGCTTGGGCAAACACCGACCAAAAGGGCGAGCCGGGCGCGCAGACATCGGCCGCTTCCATCTTGTCGAGGGCCTGGCCGACCGGGCGCAACACATTCCTGGCGAACTGATGCACCGATTGCTGGATGGCTGCTTCTTCTTCGCTCAATGGCGTTTCAAAACCGGTCAGGCCAACGGCGGGCAACTGCAAGGTGTCATGTAATGTGATCATTGGCGCTTGCTCATCCGGGGAAGGAACGAACCCACGCTATCGACCGCGTGGGGGCTGGAACATGGACGCCATGATTGTTCTTCCCGGGATCGACAACTCACTGGAAAAGGGGGCATATTTGTCAAAATCTGCTCATCGAGGAGCACCAGTGACGCCGCAACAGAAAGTCCATGAAGTGTTGGGACTGCCCATGGTCGGCGGCCCGGTGTGCAACCAGATGCCGCTGTATGCCGAGCGCTATTTTCTGCACGAGACAGACCTCGACATGGCCCCGGTGGGGGTCATGACCTTGCTCACTCAATTCGGTGGTTCGCGGGTGGAAGAGGGCACGGACGAGACGTCGCGCCTGAGCACATTGCCCAGCATGTCGATGCTGATGCCGGCCCACTGCGCAACCCATTGGCGCTACTCGGGCAGCGTGGACTTCGCGGTGTTCTACATTCCCGAGCGCTGTGACGGTGTGTTTGGCCGGTTGCTGGAATGCTGTGCCAGGACCCAGGCACCGCTGGCCTTCAGCGACGCCCTGGTCAGTGCGGCAGCCCGGCAGTTGCTCGATGAGCTGAATTTGGGAAAAAAGGCCGACCAGGGGTTCATGGCGCAGCTGGCGGCCGTGATGCTCGAACAGGTGTGCCGTGCGCTACGCATGCAGACCCCGGGCTCGATCAACCCGCCGCATATTCAGTTGGCGCGTCTGCAATCGGTGGTGGCTTACATGCGCGAACACCTGGCCGAAGACTTGTCGATCAACCAGTTGGCGACCCGGGCCGGGGTCAGCCCGGCGCATTTTCGCCGGCTGTTCGACAATGCCATGGGCATTGCTCCCCACCGGTATGTGATGCACCTGCGGCTCGAGCACTCGCGTGAACTGCTCATGCAAACCGACCTGCCCATCCTGCATGTAGCGCTGGAGTGTGGTTTCAGTTCACAAAGTCACCTGACAGCCGCCTTCAAGACGGCCCACGGGGTCACACCTGCCCAGTTTCGCGCCCGGTCAGGTGTCGGTCGCGACTGAGAGCGGTCAGTGCAGCGAGGCGAAACTCACCGCAGGCCTGAAGCAGGTGTATGGATAGGACTTGCACGGATCGTCGGCCAGATAACGCGATTGCAGCCAGACTTCCTTGATCGGGGGGATGGTTACCAGCATGGCGGTCAGCGATGCAATGACACACAGCATTATTATTATTTTCATAGGCTCACCTGTTCGCGAACGTGAAGGGCGCACGGATTGTCATGAGTTGAAAATAACGACGCTGGGTTTTTGCTGCCCCCCCTGCGTTGGGGGGGGG
>NZ_AKJL01000322.1 GCF_000282355.1 Pseudomonas sp. GM49 | reverse complement strand
GGCAGAACAACTTCACCGGCAGCTTGCGCCGCCAATTGAATCTCACAGGCCTTTTCCAGGTAGTACATGCGCAGGAACGCCTGGCTCACCGTCTCACCCACCGTGAGCAAACCATGGTTGCGCAGCATCAGTACCGATTTGTCGCCCAGGTCCGCCACCAGCCGTTGCTGCTCGCTCAGGTCCAGCGCCACGCCTTCGTAATCGTGATAAGCGACGCGACCGTAGAACTCCATGGAAATCTGGTTCACCGGCAACAACCCGCACTTCAACGCCGCCACCGCACACCCGGATTTGGTGTGGGTGTGCAGCACACATTGCGCATCCTCACGGGCGCCATGGATGGCGCTGTGGATCACGAAACCGGCCGGATTGACCGGGTACGGCGACGGTTCCACAGCGTGGCCATCGAGGTCGATCTTGACCAGATTGGACGCGGTGATCTCGTCGAACATCAGCCCGTAAGGGTTGATCAGAAAATGATGCTCCGGCCCCGGAATGCGTACCGAGATGTGGGTGAAGATCAAATCGGTCATGCGAAAGTGCGCAATCAGGCGATAACAGGCCGCCAGTTCCTCACGCAGACGCTGCTCGGTGGCGCTGCGCCCAGGGGCCAGATGGGTGGCGATTTTGTTCATTGTTGTGGTTCTCCAGGCTGATCGGCAGAGGCAGACAGTAAGGCTGGACGCTTGGGCACGTCCAGCCATCCGCGTTTACTTGCTGGCCCAGGCGTTGAAACGCTCTTCCAGCTCTTCGCCATGATCGACCCAGAAGCTGACGTTCATCGACAACGCGCCCTTGAGGTTCTGCGGCGCGGTGGGCACCCATTGCGCCAGTTTGTCGTCCAGCCGCGCCGCAGCCTGGATGTTGGTCGGGCCGTAGGGGATCTGCTGCACGTAGTTGACCTGGGCGTCCGGCTGATTGGCGAACGCGATGAAACGCTTGGCCTGATCCACATGCCTGGAGCCCTTGATGATCGCCCAGTAATCCATGCCATACAGGCTGCCGGGCCAGACCAGGCCGAGGTGGCTGCCTTTCTGCGCGGCGTCGGCGATGCGCCCGCTGTAGGTCGAGGTCATCACCACATCGCCGGCGGTCAGCCATTGCGGCGGTTGCGCGCCCGCCTCCCACCACTGGATATAAGGCTTGAGTTCAGTAAGTTTGGCGAATGCCCGGTCCACGCCTTGCGGGGTGCCGAGTACTTTGTAGACGTCTTCGGTCTTGACTCCGTCCGCCAGCAAGGCAAATTCCAGGTTGTACACCGCGCGTTTACGCAGCCCGCGCTTGCCGGGGGTTTTCTTCACGTCCCAGAAGTCTGCCCACGAGGTCGGGGCCTGGGCCAGCTTGTCGGTGTCGTAGGCAATCGCCACGCTCCACACCAGCGCGGCAGACCCGCACTCCTGTGCCGCTTCGGGGATCAACTGGTCGGCGTGGCCCAGGCGGGTCCAGTCCAGCCGCTCGTACATGCCTTCCTCGCAGCCGCGCATCAAGTCCGGGCCTTCGATCTGCACCACGTCCCAGTCGACGTTGCCGGTGTCGACCATCACTTTGATTTTGGCCATCTCGCCGTTGTATTCGCTCTGGATCACTTTGCTTTGATCCACGGCGGCGAAAGGTTGAAAGAACGCCACGTCCTGGGCTTTTTGTCCGGCTCCGCCGTAACCGACCACCACCATGTCCGATGCTGCCTGAGCGCTGCCCAGGCCCATGGCCAGGGTCATCACCAGGGGATAAAAACCGTGCTTGAGCGTGTGCGATTTCATCAATGGTTCCTCTTGCAGGTGCCGCCCGGACAGAGGCCGGCGCAGCCCTTTTTATTGTTGTGAGGTACGGCCCGGGAGCGGGCTCGAAATGAAATTACTCCACGCCACAGTAAAAAAACAAGTTGATTTTTTACTGAAGGTAAATTTCTATAGGCCAATAATAACAACCGAAAACCTGATGCCTCTGTAGGAGCGAGCTTGCTCGCGATGGACCTGAGAACGCCGCGGGGTGTCAGGTACCCAGCGTTATCGTTGACGTCCATCGCGAGCAAGCTCGCTCCTACACAGGTCAGCCTGCCTGGAGTAACCGCACCATGCCCACCTCGACACCTGCCTTCGCGCACCTGTTCGAACCCCTGGAGATCCGTGGCAAGCGCCTGAAAAACCGCATCATGTCCAGTGGGCACGATACGTCGATGCCTACCGATAACCTGGTCAATGAACAATTGATTGCCTATCACCGGGCACGTGCCGAAGGCGGTGCCGGGCTGATCGTGTTGCAAGTGGCCGGCGTGCATGACAGTGCGCGGTACACCTCCCACGTGCTGATGGCCACCGACGATGCGTGCATCGAGGGCTACCGCAAACTGGCGCAAACCTGCCATGCCCACGGCACCGTGGTGTTGTCCCAGGTGTTCCATCCGGGGCGGGAGATCATGGAGTCCAGCGATGGACTGCTGGCGGTGGCCTACTCCGCATCGTCGGTGCCCAACGAGCGCTTCCGGGTGATGCCCCGCGCACTCGATCAGGCCATGATCGACGAGATCGTCGCCGGTTATGCCGCTGCGGCCCGGCGCCTGCATCAGGCTGGAATCGATGGTGTAGAGGTCGTGGCCAACCACGGTTACCTGCCGGCGCAATTCATCAATCCGCGGGTCAACCGGCGTACCGATGGCTACAACGGTGAGCTGGAACAGCGCTTGCGTTTCCTGCGTGAAGTCATCAAAGCCGTGCGTGCGGCGACCGATGAGCAGTTCATCATCGGCCTGCGCATCTCCGCTGACGAACGCGACCCCGAAGGCCTGACCGAAGACGAATCCCTGGCCGCCGTGCAGTCGCTGCAAACGCAGCTCGATTACGTGCACATCGTCGCCGGCACCTCGGCGTCCCTTGGTGGCGCGGTGCATATCGTGCCGCCGATGGCGATCGAAGCGGCGTACCTGGCCAGGGAAGCCGGGACGTTCAAGGCCAGTTTGAACATTCCGTTGTTCGTCACCGGGCGTATCAACCAGCCCCAGGAAGCCGAACTGATTCTGGCCCGGGGGCAGGCCGATGTCTGCGGCATGACCCGGGCGCTGATCTGCGATCCGCAAATGCCCAACAAGACCGACACCGGCCGCGTCGAAGATGTACGTGCCTGCATCGCCTGCAATCAGGCGTGCATCGGGCACTTTCACAAAGGCTTGCCGATTTCCTGCATCCAGCACCCGGAAACCGGTCGCGAACTGATTTTTGCTGAACGCCGACAAGCGATAAATCGCAAACGCATCATGATCGCCGGCGGCGGCCCGGCCGGCATGAAAGCCGCTGCCGTCGCGGCCCAGCGCGGACATGACGTGACCCTTTACGAAGCCGGTTCACAACTGGGCGGTCAGGTGTTGCTCGCGCAGATGCTGCCACGGCGCAGTGAGTTTGGTGGCGCCAGCACCAACCTGCAGCGAGAAATGGAACTGGCCGGCGTGCGCGTGGTACGCAACACCCGGGTCGACCGGGCGCTGGTGGAACAGGAAAAACCGGACATGGTGATCGTCGCTACCGGTGCCGAGCCTTACTGGCCGCCCTTCGAACGCGGCGGTGAGTTGCAGGTGGTGGACGCCTGGCAAGTGCTGCGCGATGAAGTCCGGATCGGCCGCTCGGTGGTGGTGGTCGACTGGCGCTGCGACTGGATCGGCCCCGGCATCGCCGAACGCCTGGTGCGCGCCGGGCACCAGGTGCAACTGGCGGTCAACGGCACCCATTGCGGGGAAACCCTGCCGCTGTACGTACGCGATCAACTGGCCGGCGAACTGCATAAACTGGGTGTGCCGATCACACCGTATGCGCGCTTGTACGGCTGCGATGACAACACCGTCTACCTGCAACACACCGCCAGTGGCGAACCGATGCTGATGGAAAACATCGATACGCTGGTGTTGTGCCAGGGCCATCAACCGGTGGATACCCTGGGCGCCGAACTGCAAGGGCTGGTTGAGTTTCGCCGCATCGGCGACTGCCTCGCGCCGCGTACCGCCGAAGAAGCGATTTATGAAGGCCTGAAAGTCGCGTGGGAGCTCTGAGGCTGTTTATACTCCGGGGCTTAGACGGCTAACACCAACCCTGTAGGAGCGAGCTCTGCTCGCGATGAACCCGTGAACACCGCTGGGTGTCAGGCTTCCAGCGTTATCGTTGGCGACCATCGCGAGCAGGCTCGCTCCTACAGGGATTTGCGCCACTCCTCCCGGTTCGGATTTGACCATGAGCAACAGCACCACCACACAGCCCGCCCCCGGCAACGCCGAACCGCATTTTCTCGGCACACGCATTCGCGGCCTGCGCAAACGCCGGGGCATGACCTTGGCGGAACTGGCGCAACAGAGCGAACTCACCGCCGGCTACATCAGCCAGCTGGAACGCAACCTCGCCTACCCGTCGATTCCGGCGCTGTTCAACATTGCCCGCAGCCTCGGCGTCACCATCCAGTGGTTCTTCGCCAGCGAAGCGGTCACCGACCCGGAAGATGACGGCATTGTCGTGCGCAAGCACAGCCGCCTGAACGTGCATTACGAAGACGGCATCGTCGACCAGTTGCTGACGCCGCAAGCCAACCGCCAACTGGAAATGCTGCACTCGCGTTTCCCGCCCGGCACCTACAGCCAGCAAAGCTACAGCCACGATGGCGAAGAAGCCGGTTATCTGCTGTCCGGCAGCTTCGAACTGTGGGTCGGCGAGCGCTATTTCCAGCTCAATGAAGGCGACAGCTTCAGCTTTTCCAGCCAGGAACCGCACCGCTATGGCAATCCCGGCGAAGTGGATGCGGTGGTGATCTGGGTGATAACGCCGCCGACGTTTTAACGCCGGCCGCGCCCGATTGGCGGGGAGACACTCGCACGCTTGAGGGTGTCACTCGGCAACTCCTTGAACAGCGCCCGATAGCTGCTGGAAAACCGCCCCAGATGCCAGAACGACCAGTGCATGGCCACTTCGGCCACGGTGGTTTGCATCGGCGTGCGGCTGAGCAGCTCGCGGCGGGCGCTGTTGAGTCGGCGCAGGCGCAGCCATTGGGTCGGCGTCATGCCGGTGTAGGTCTTGAACGCATGCTGCAACTGGCGCAGTGAAACCCCCGCAACTTGAGACAGTTCCAACAAGTTGAGGTGTTCTTCCGGGGTGTCTGCCGCCCATTCCCCGACCCGCTTCATGATCGCCCGCTCCCCGGCCCGACGCTGCAAGGCACCCTGGTCGAGGCCGACACAGGCGTTGTCGAGAATGAACAGGCAGTCTTCCAGCAACTGTTGGGTCAGCGCTTCGCGGCTCGGTGGATCGAAGGTCTGCGACAGCCGCGTCAACGTCCCGCTGAGCCAGCGGCAGAACAGCGCGTTTTGCCGGGAGTTGAGCGGCGCCATGAACAGCCCTTCGAGCCGGGCGATGTCCAGGCTGTGACGCTGTACAAACTCCGGGCCGAACACCACGGCGATTTCCTGGTAGTTCTCCGGGGTGATCCAGATGTTGCGGCTCTCGCCATTCAACACGTACAGCGCGTTGTCGCCACGATCGAAACAGAACGACAACGAGCCCTGGGGCGCACTGAAATTCTGCTCGACCCGGGTGTTCATCGACTCTTCGTAAATCTCCACGCCCTGCAGATCCAGATAGCGCACAAGACCTGCGAAATGCCCCGGCGACATCTGTTGGTAATGCTGGACCCAACCCGGTGTGGCGCGGATTTGCTCGGCGACATCGGCGGTGTTGAAGGCTTGGACCTGGAGGGAATTGGAACCTGTCATGGGGCGACCTTACGCACTCTTTTGGTGCGCTTTGTGCTGCTTAAAGTGGATAGATGGAACTGCAAGGCTCGCCCAAGATAGACGTCAACGCGCTACAGGGGAAGTGTCCGGCGGATGAAACCGGCCTCTCCTGGCGTTAATAAAACCAATAACGAGGTCTTTATGAATGTCCCTTTCGATCAGCTGTTCACTTGGCTGAAAGATCACAAGATTACCGAAGTCGAGTGCGTCGTCAGCGACCTGACCGGCATTGCACGCGGCAAAATTGCACCGACCAACAAGTTCCTGCATGAGCGAGGCATGCGCCTGCCGGAAAGTGTCCTTCTGCAAACGGTAACCGGGGACTTTGTCGACGACGACATCTACTACGACCTGCTCGACCCGGCCGATATCGACATGGTCTGCAAGCCGGACGCCGACGCCGTTTACGTGGTGCCATGGGCCATCGAGCCGACCGCCATCGTGATCCACGACACCTTCGACAAGTTCGGCAACCCGATCGAACTGTCACCGCGCAACGTGTTGAAGAAAGTCTTGCAGCTGTACACCGACAAAGGCTGGCGGCCGATCGTCGCGCCGGAAATGGAGTTCTACCTGACCCAGCGCTGCGAAGACCCGGACTTGCCGCTCAAGGCGCCGATGGGCCGCTCAGGCCGTGCCGAAAGCGGTCGTCAGTCGTTCTCCATCGACGCGGCCAACGAATTCGATCCGCTGTTCGAAGACGTCTATGACTGGTGTGAATTGCAGGGACTGGACCTCGACACGCTGATCCACGAAGACGGCCCGGCACAGATGGAAATCAACTTCCGTCATGGCAACGCACTGGACCTGGCGGACCAGATCACCGTATTCAAGCGCACCATGCGTGAAGCGGCGCTCAAGCACAACGTGGCGGCAACGTTCATGGCCAAGCCGGTCGGCGATGAGCCGGGCAGCGCCATGCACCTTCACCAGAGCGTGGTGGACATTGCCACCGGCCAGCCGATCTTTGCCGATGCCGATGGCAACATGAGCGAACTGTTCCTGCATCACATCGGTGGCTTGCAGAAGTACATCCCGAAAGTGCTGCCGATGTTCGCGCCGAACGTCAACTCGTTCCGCCGCTTCCTGCCGGACACCTCGGCACCGGTGAACGTCGAGTGGGGCGAAGAAAACCGCACCGTCGGCCTGCGCGTGCCGACCTCCAGCCCGGACGCCATGCGTGTCGAGAACCGTTTGCCGGGCGCCGACGCCAACCCGTACCTGGCCATCGCCGCCAGCCTGCTGTGCGGTTACCTGGGCATGGTCGAGCGCATCGAACCGAGCGCCGCGGTACAGGGCCGTGCCTATGAGCGTCGCAATCTGCGCCTGCCGATCACCATCGAGGACGCACTGACCCAGATGGAAGAATGCGACACCGTCAGCCGCTACCTGGGCAGCAAGTTCGTACGGGGCTATGTCGCGGTCAAACGCGCCGAGCACGAGAACTTCAAACGGGTCATCAGCTCCTGGGAACGTGAGTTCCTGATGCTCAGCGTCTGAGATCTTCACCGTCCGTAATGACCCCATCGCGAGCAAGCTCGCTCCCACATTTGAAATGCGTTCCCCTGTGGGAGCGAGCTTGCTCGCGATGAGGGCCGACAGACCACTAAAGAATCACCTGAAGAATCCAATAACTCCAAGAGGTGTCGATATGCGTCTATTGAAATCCATGGTTCCGGTCGCGCTGGCAGCGATGTTCAGTGCCGGCGCCCAGGCTCAGCCACAGGTCAGCGTCTACAACTGGACCGACTACATCGGCGAAACCACCCTCGCCGACTTCCAGGCCAAAACCGCGATCAAGGTGATCTACGACGTCTTCGACTCCAACGAAACCCTGGAGGGCAAACTGCTCGCCGGTCGCACCGGGTATGACGTGGTGGTGCCGTCCAACCACTTCCTCGCCCGCCAGGTAAAGGCCGGTGCTTTCCTCAAGCTCGATCGCGAGCAACTGCCGAATTTCAAGAACCTCGACCCGAAACTGCTGGCGCTGCTGGAGAAAAACGATCCGGGCAACGAACACTCCGTGCCCTACCTGTGGGGCACCAACGGCATCGGTTACAACGTCGACAAGGTCAAGCAGGTGCTGGGCATCGACCACATCGATTCCTGGGCCGTGCTGTTCGAACCGGAAAACATCAAGAAGCTCAGCGCGTGCGGCGTTTCGATGATGGACTCGGCCGATGAAGTGTTCCCGTCAATCCTCAACTACATGGGTATGGACCCGCGTAGCGAAAACCCTGAGGACTTCAAAAAGGCCGAAGCCAGGTTGTTGGCCATCCGCCCTTACATCACCTACTTCCATTCCTCCAAATACGTGTCGGACCTGGCCAACGGCGATATCTGCGTAGCCTTCGGCTATTCGGGTGACGTGTTCCAGGCCGCCAACCGCGCCAAGGAAGCCAAGAACGGCGTGAACATCGCCTATGCCATTCCCAAGGAAGGCGCGAATTTGTGGTTCGACCTGCTGGCCGTTCCCGCTGATGCCGGCAATCCGCAACAGGCCCACACCTTCATCAACTACCTGCTGGACCCGCAAGTGATTGCCAAGGTCAGCGCGTCGGTCGGTTACGCCAACCCGAACCCGGCCGCCAAGCAGTACATGGACCCTGAGCTGGTCAGCAATCCCGAGGTTTATCCATCCCAGGCAGTCCTCGACAAACTCTACATCTCCACCACGCCGCCGCAGTCGATCATGCGCCTGATGACCCGTTCGTGGAGCAAAGTGAAGTCCAACAAATGAATCAGTACACCAAGGAACACACCCTCTCCTACTACGCAGCGTCCGCCAGGGGCATGAAGCAGCGCCCCGCGCTGGCCTCGGATCTGGTGGCCGATGTCTGCGTGGTCGGCGCGGGTTTCACCGGCATCAACACCGCCATCGAGCTGGCCCGGCGCGGGCTCTCGGTGATCCTGCTGGAAGCCCGGCGGATCGGCTGGGGCGCCAGCGGGCGCAATGGCGGCCAGTTGATTCGCGGCATCGGCCATGACGTCAGCGGTTTTGCCAGGCATATCGGGGCCGAAGGGGTGCGGTATCTGGAGCATGCCGGCACGGAATCGGTGCAACTGGTCGGTAATCGTATCCGTGAGTTCGGCATCGATTGCGATCTGCGCTGGGGTTTTTGCGAACTGGCCAACACCCCGGCGCACTTCGTCGGGCTGAAGGCCGAGCACGCAGAATTGCTTGAATCCGGTTACGCCCATGAAACCCGCTTGATCGAACCTGGCCAGATCCGTGAACACGTGGTGAATTCCGGTGTTTACGCGGGCGGCCTGGTGGACATGGGCTCTGGCCACCTGCATCCGCTGAACCTGGCGCTCGGCGAAGCGAAAGTCGCCGAGTCCCTTGGCGTGCAGATCTTTGAGCAGAGTCCGGTGCTGGAGCTGATCCACGGCAGCACCGTGCAAGTGCGCTGTGCCGGTGGCACTGTGCGTGCGGGCACGCTGGTGCTGGCTTGCAATGCCCATCTGGAGGAGCTCGAACCGAAGCTCAGCGGCAAAGTACTCCCGGCAGGCAGCTATATCATCGCCACCGAACCCTTGTCGGAAGAGGCCGCTGCAAAACTGATCCCGCACAACCTCGCGCTGTGCGACCAGAAGGTCGGGCTGGATTACTACCGGCTCTCGGCTGACCGGCGATTGCTGTTCGGCGGCGCGTGCCACTACTCCGGGCGCGATCCGGCGGACATTGCTGCCTACATGCGCCCGCAGATGCTCAAGGTGTTCCCGCAACTGGCCAATGCGCGCATTGATTTTCAGTGGGGCGGCAAGATCGGCATCTCGGCCAACCGCTTCCCGCAGGTCGGGCGCCTGAGCCAGCACCCGAACGTGTTCTACGCCCAGGGCTACTCCGGCCATGGCCTGAACGTGACCCACTGGTGCGCCAGGCTGTTGGGCGAAGCGATCCATGCCGGACACAGCAAAGGCTTCGACGTGTTCAGCGCCGTGCCACACATGACCTTCCCCGGTGGCCGTGCCTTGCGCTCGCCACTGCTGGCCCTTGGCATGTTCTGGTATCGGATGCGGGAAATGCTCGGTTAGTTCGGGTACACAAAACCCTGTGGCGAGGGGGCTTGCCCCCGTTGGGTTGCGAAGCGA
>NZ_AKJL01000321.1 GCF_000282355.1 Pseudomonas sp. GM49 | reverse complement strand
GCCCCCTGCCGCGAGCGGCTGGCTCAGGGCGGTGATCATCACCAGCACCCAGGCGCTGGCCACGCCGGTGCCGAAGCGCAGCAGCAGGTGCGACCAGAAACCATTGGCCCAGAACGAAGCCAGGGTCAGCAGTACACACAGCCACAAACCGCCGAGCAAACGCCGGCGCACTTGCGCGGGACGCCGGGAAAACATGGCGTCCACCGCGCCAATGAAATAACCGAGGTAGTTGGCGGCGGCAATCAGCCCGGCGGCGGTCAGGTCGATCTGACCTTCGCTGAGCAGGTGCGGCAGTTGCGGTGTCAGGGCAAACCGGCCGATGCCCATGGCCATCATCAGGGCAACGAAACTGGCGGATAAGCGAATCAGGGGAGACATGGTCTGGATTCCGTTTAGAGGATCAATGACCGTCAGGCTAGGACTGATTGACTTTCTTTAAAAATGAATAATAGTGAGTAACTTGTTCTTTTTTGGAGAATGTCGTGGAATTCAGCCAATTGCGCATCTTCCAGGCGGTGGCGGAGGAAGGGTCCATAACCCGGGCCGCCGAACGGCTGCATCGAGTGCCGTCGAACCTGTCGACCCGGCTCAAGCAGCTGGAAGAGCAACTGGGTGTCGAACTGTTCCTGCGTGAGCGTCAGCGCCTGCAGTTGTCTCCTGCGGGAAAAGTCCTGCTGGACTACACCGCCAGGCTGTTTGCCTTGCGCGACGAAGCCAGCGCAGCCGTGCAGGGCGGGCAACCGGCGGGCGACTTCGTGCTCGGCACCATGTACAGCACGGCTGCTATTCACCTTCCGGGGCTATTGGCGCGCTACCACCGCCTGTATCCGGCCGTGAACCTGCAAGTACAGTCCGGACCCAGTGGTGAATTGCTCGAAGGCCTGCTCACCGGCCGACTCGATGCGGCGCTGGTGGATGGCCCCATGGAACTGGCCGGGCTCGACGGCGTGCCCTTGTGCGACGAGCGCCTGGTGCTGATCAGCGAGGCCGATCATCCGCCCGTGCGCAGCGCGCTGGATGTGGAAGGCCGCGCGGTGTTTACCTTTCGCCAGGGCTGCTCCTACCGCATGCGCCTGGAGGCCTGGTTCGCCCATGACCATGCGGCGATGGGCCGGGCGATGGAGATCGAGTCCTATCCGGGCATGCTGGCGTGTGTGATTGCCGGTTCCGGTGTGGCGCTGATGTCGGAGTCGATGCTCGCCAGTCTGCCGGGCCGTGAGAGTGTGGCCGTGCATCCGTTGGCCGAACCGTTCGCCAGTGCTACCACCTGGCTGATGTGGCGCAAGGGCATGGTCGGGGCCAACCTGAATGCCTGGATCGAACAACAACAGGTGGTTTTTCCGCCGACACCGGTGCCGGCGCAGGAAATTGCCTGAACACAGGCTGATTGTGATGGATTCAGTAACAGATCATTGCGACTTTGCGCGAGCATTGCGTAGGACTTCGGACTATTATCTGTGCGAAGGGGCTACAGAATTTCGGCCGCTCGGCACTACCCTGAAGGGGGCACCATGAAAGAGAAAATTCAAAACTGGCTGCATGACCTGGGCGTGGCTCTCGGTCTGATCGAACCGCCGCTGCAACCCGTGCCTGTTCGTACAGACGACGAACAGCGCCGACGTCAGCAGCGTCGCCGGTAATTGCAGATAACACCTGTCAGGTGAAAGGTTTTCCCGTGGCGAGGGAGCAAGCTCCCTTGTCGCTTCGTGTACGTTTGATCACCAGCGTTAGTACCGCCCAATCTCCAGCAAAAACCGACTCAAATCATTTGCCGTCCTGGCGGTCTTGAGCATCCGGTCTTCCTCAACGGAAAACGCCGTTACACCCAGCTCATCTTCCAGATGGAAGATCAGCTCTTCGATATCTTCTTTATCCAGTCCCAACTGCGCCAGGCTGGTGTTGTCGTCGAAGTCATCCCGACCTTCCAGCAGGCGGCTGATAAAGCGATGCACGACAGCACGAACGGCAGCTTCTTTCATGAACGTTCTTCTAGGAGGTAGTTGTAATTCTTCCTGCCGATGCAGTTCCTGCCGTTGAGTACAGCAGGCTTTAGCCGTGTGAACGCTGCCATTCGTCAATCATGCTGCGCAAATGCTCTCCGGAAAAACTGCCGAAATGCCCGCCATGCACCGTGCGGATCGACAACGCGTGCAGGCGTTGCAGGCTACGGGCGTAGTCATCGAGGTTGGAGTGGTAGGCGTCTTCGATCAGCGGTCCGTCGTAGATGATGTCGCCGCTGAACAGGGTCTCGGTGGCGGCTTCGTACAGGCAGATGCCACCCGGCGAATGTCCCGGTGTATGCACGACCTGCAACACGCGGTTGCCCAGGTCCAGCACATCCCCATCTTCGACAAACCCCGTGGCCGGCGCGGCCTTGACCCGGTATTCGGCGTAGCACAGCGGACAATCAGGGTGCGCCTCGAACATGTCGTCGCCGACAAAGGCTTTGCTCAGGTCGTTGTCGCCATCCGGCGCGGCGAGAATGTCCGCCTCGGCCGGATGCACCAGCCGTTCAGCGAATTCGTGATGACCGGCGATGTGATCGAAATGGCAGTGGCTGGCCACGGCCACCAGCGGCCGCTCGGTGATCCATGGCAGTTGCTCGCGCAGACTGACCAGGCCCGAGCCGCTGTCCAGCAGCAGGTCTTTGTCACGACCCTGGATGTGCCAGAGATTGCAGCGATAGAAAGGCCGGATGTACGGCTCGTGAATCAGGCGGATGCCGTCACTGAGTTGTTTGACCTCGAACCACTGGTCGCGAGAAACAATCTTCATAAAACGTTTTCTCCAGACGAAAAAAAACGGGTGTGGCAACCGACGCCACACCCGTCGAAGAAAGCATCAAGTCGTTATGTATAGCTTAGGCAGCGCTGGCCACAGTCACCGGGCGAGGGGACAGCAGGCTGACCAGCACAAAGCTCACCAGGCCAATGCCGAGGCTGTAGTAGATCGGGGTGTTGGCGTCCAGACCGTCCTTGAACATGAACAGCAGCGCAGTGGCGAAGCCCATGCCCATGCTGGCGATGGCGCCGGCGGTTGTGGCGCGTTTCCAGAAGATGGCGCCCATCAGCGGGATCAGCATGCCGCCCACCAACAGGTTGTAGGCCAGGGTCAGGGCGCTGATCACATCGTTCACGATCAGGGCAATGGCCAGAACCACACAGCCGGTCAACAGGGTGAACAGGCGGTTGATCGCCAGGCTCGACTGTTTACCGCCACGCAGTTTCGGCAGCAAGTCTTCGGTCAGGGTGGTGGCAGCGGCCAGCAGGCCAGCGCTGGCGGTGGACATCATGGCGGCCAGTGCGGCAGCGATTACCAGGCCACGGATACCGTCCGGCAGGGACAGTTTCACGATGGCGGCGAAGGCGTTGTTGACGTTGTCCAGATCCGGGATCAGTACGTGTGCAGCCATGCCGATCAGGGCACAGGCCAGACCGTAGAGGATGCAGTAGATACCGGCAGCGGTACCGGCAACCTGAGCCACTTTGGCGGTCTTGACGGTGAACACCCGTTGCCAGATGTCCTGACCGATCAGGATGCCGAAGAAGTAGATCATGAAGTAGGTGATGATGGTGTCCCAACCGATGGTGGTGAAGCTGAAGCTTGCCGCCGGCAGTTTCATCACCAGCTCATCCCAGCCACCGACGCGGTACAGGCAGATTGGCAACAGGATGAACATCAGGCCTACGGTCTTGATCACGAACTGGACGATGTCGGTCAGGGTCAGCGACCACATGCCGCCAATGGCCGAGTAGATCACCACGACGCCGCCGCCGAGCAGTACCGAGATCCAGAACGGCAGGCCGAACAGCACTTGCAGAACGGTGCCGATTGCCAGGATCGAGGTCACGCCGATCATCAGCGCGTACGCCAGCATGATCACCGCGCTCGCGGAGCGGGCCATCGGGTTGTAGCGTTTTTCCAGCACCTGGGTAACGGTGTAGATCTTCAGTTTCAACAGCGGCTTGGCGAGAAACAGGTTCAGCGCCACGATCCCGCAACCCAGAGCGGCGCAGAGCCAGAAACCGGAGATGCCATGCACGTAGCCCAGACGCACGGTGCCCACGGTGGATGCGCCGCCCAGAACGGTGGCAGCCATGGTGCCCATGTACAGGCTAGGGCCGAGGTTACGACCGGCGACCAAAAAGTCTTCGTTGGTCTTGGCCTTGCGCATGCCGTAGTAGCCGAGTATCAGCATCGCGGCGGCGTAGATGAGTACGACGAATAAATCCAAAGCCATGACGGCGTGTCTCCGATTGTCTTTTTTATGTGGAACAAAAATATTTCTGTGGCGCAGCTCTCTGTGGGAGCGGGCTTGCTCGCGAAAGCGGTCTGTCAGTCACATCAGTGTTGAATGTGCCGCCGTCTTCGCGAGCAAGCCCGCTCCCACAGGTCTTGTGTTACATCAGGCGACTTGTCGCATCGCCGGTTTAGCGAGCGAATCCGTGCTCTTGCTGCGTGAATCGTTCGGGCCGAACACTTCGCGCGGTTCCGGGAACAGGCTCAGCAGCGCCAGGTACACCAGCGAGGCAAGGCCCAGGGTCACCGGCAGGCTGATGTCGATACCACCGGCCATTTCGCCCAGTGGCCCGACAAACTGCCCCGGCAGGTTCACGAAGCACAGGCCGACGGCCGCGCTCGGAATCCAGGCACCCAGGCCACGCCAGTTCCAGCCGTGGGTGAACCAGTAGCGGCCGCCTTTTTCACCGCGGGTGAACACTTGCAGGTCATCCGGGCAGTAGAAGCCGCGACGCACCAGCAGGCCGATGATCATGATCACCATCCATGGGGTGGTGCAGGTGATGATCAGTACGGCGAAGGTCGACACACTCTGTACCAGGTTGGCCGCGAAGCGCCCGATGAAGATGAAGGCAATCGACATCACACCGATCAGCAGCGTGGCCTTGACCCGCGACAGCACCCGTGGAAACACGCTGGACATGTCCAGCCCGGTGCCATAGAGCGAGGTGGTGCCGGTGGACATGCCACCAATCACTGCGATCAGGCACACCGGCAGGAAGAACCAGCTCGGCGAGACTGCCAGCAGGCCGCCGACATAGTTGTTGGCCGCGATGTAGTCCGGTGCCTTGATCGCTACGATGGTCGCGGTGGCCAGGCCGAACAGGAACGGGATGAAGGTCGCGATCTGCGAAATCACCACCGCCGCCATGATCCGGCGCTTGGAGGTGTCGCGCGGGATGTAGCGCGACCAGTCACCGAGGAACGCACCGAAGGAAATCGGGTTGCTCATGGCCACCAGCGCCGCGCCGATGAAAGCCGCCCAGAAACCCGGTTGCCCCATGTTCACGGTGCCGGCGTAGTTCGCATCGAAAGGACCGGCGAAGGCGAAGATGCCCAGCAGGAACAGCAGACTGGCGCTCCACACCGCGATCTTGTTGACCCACAGCAGGAAGCGGAAGCCATAGATGCACACGGTCAGTACCAGAATCGCGAACAGACCATAGGCCAGGCCCAGGGTCAGGTCGGTTTCCGGCAGGCCGATCAGGCGTTTGGCGCCACCGATCAGCGCATCACCCGAACTCCATACCGAGAGCGAGAAGAAGGCGATGGCGGTCAACAGCGACAGGAACGAACCGACGATCCGCCCGTGCACGCCGAAGTGCGCACCGGAAGACACGGCATTGTTGGTGCCGTTGATCGGGCCGAACAGGCCCATTGGCGCGAGGATCAGCGAACCCAGCAATACGCCCAGCACAATCGCCCAGACGCCTGCCTGGAAAGACAGGCCGAACAGTACCGGGAAACTGCCGAGGACGGCGGTAGCAAAGGTGTTGGAACCACCGAAGATCATCCGGAACAAGTCCGTCGGGCCTGCGGTGCGTTCGTTGTCCGGGATCTGTTCGACCCCGTGGGTTTCAATTTGCGTAAGGCTTTGGTCTTTGTTGTTGTTATTCATGATCAGCTCCGATCATAAAGGCGCGCTCATCGTGCGTGAGCGTCACCTGTGTTGGCTAAGGGGGTGGCAGCCCTTCCGGCATCGCGGACAAATGTTCGTGGCAGGCCAGCCATAGGCCTTGTTGTTCTTGGCCAGACGCTTGTTTCTTGAAAACAATCGTCTCGCGCTCCTGGCTAAAGTGCTGCTCCCCTTGCATGCGCAGCTCGGTGGCTACGTCATGGATGAAAATCGCCACATCACCCTGCAGGCTGACGTAAGCGTTGCTTGAGGTGCACGAAAGCACCTCGAAGCCATCCTCTGAGCGCCAGCTGTCCCACATCGCCTGGTAGGCGTCGCGCGACAGCAGGGGCTGTTCGAGGGTATAGAAGACGAAGCTGGCATCGGCGCTGAACGCGCCGAAGTAGGCTTCGCGATCGTTACGGGCAAAAGCGGACACCAGATCGGCGGCGGCTTTCAAAACCTGATCGCGTTCGTTCATGAACCATCCTCAGCGGTGGACTACGCCAGGCAGTACGCAGAGCATTTCGTACAGCAGGTTGGCGGCCAGCAGCGAGGTGTTGCCGGTGGTGTCGTATGCGGGCGAGACTTCTACCAGATCGCAACCGACCAGGTCGAGGCCCTGGCAACCGCGAACGATCTCGATCGCCTGAATGGTCGTCAGACCACCGATTTCCGGGGTGCCGGTACCCGGTGCCCAGGCCGGATCGATGCCGTCGATGTCGAAACTCAGGTAGACCGGACCGTTGCCGACTTTCTCGCGGACTTCAGCCATCAGAGGCTCCAGCGATTTGTGCCAGCACTCTTCGGCCTGAACCACACGGAAGCCCTGGTTGCGGCTCCAGTTGAAGTCGTCAGCGGTGTAGCCCTGGGCGCGCAGGCCAATCTGCACAACGCGGTCCGGGTCCAGCAGGCCTTCTTCGACAGCACGACGGAAGGTGGTGCCGTGGGCGATTTTCTCGCCGAACATGTGATCGTTCACGTCAGCGTGAGCGTCGATGTGCACCAGACCGACCTTGCCGTGCTTTTTGTGGATGGCACGCAGGATCGGCAGGGTGATGGTGTGGTCGCCGCCCAGGGTCAGCGGGATCACATCGTGTTCGAGGATATTGTCGTAGGACTCTTCGATGATCCGCACGGCATCCAGCAGGTTGAAGGTGTTGATCGCGATGTCGCCAATGTCGGCAACTGACAGCGAGTCGAACGGCGCAGCGCCGGTCGCCATGTTGTACGGGCGGATCATTACCGATTCAGCGCGGATTTCGCGAGGCCCGAAACGGGTGCCAGGGCGCAGCGAGGTACCGATGTCCAGTGGTACGCCTACGAAGGCAGCGTCCAGGCCGGCAGCGGTATTCAAGTGGGGGAGTCGCATCATGGTGGCGATGCCGCCGAAGCGCGGCATTTCGTTGCCGCCCAGTGGTTGGTGAAGAATCTTGTCCACGGGTAGGGCCTCATCGTCGTTGTTTTATTTATAGGGTTGCGCCGTTCACGGAAGGTACGGGCACCGTTGTGGGCCGATTCTGCGAAATGTAGTGGCCGGGAAGAATCGCTACGGGCAAATACTTAGTTCAGATTTTTCTAAACTAATGACGAGGACGACGATAGACTTGTTGCCTCATCCTTCAAAGTGATGAGTTGTACAGTACCTGTGGGAGTGAGCTTCATTACCTTCAGCGGTGTGCGTTACCCCGAGATCGGAGCATTTCCATGGCCAACGCTTTACCCGACCTGAAACTATTGCGCATCTTCGTCAGCGTGGTGCGGCATCAGGGGTTCGCCAACGCCCAGCAGGAGCTCAACCTCTCGACGTCGGCCATCAGTACCTACATGAGTCAGCTCGAAGCAGCCCTCGGCCTGGTGCTCTGCCATCGCGGCCGTGGCGGTTTCAGTCTGACCAGCAAGGGCGAACTGTTCCATCAGGAAACCCTGCGCCTGTTGGGCGAACTCGAAGGCTTCGAGCAGTACGCCGCCGCGCTCAAGGGCGAGTTGCGCGGTACCTTGAACCTCGGGGTGATCGACTCCACCGTCAGCGACAAGGCCCTGCCGTTCGCCGAAGCCATCGGCGCCTACAGCCAGGAACACCCGGCCGTGCACTTGCACCTGTCGGTGATGAGCCCTTACGAATTGCAACTCGGTGTGCAGGACAACCGTCTCGACCTGGCCATCGGCGCGTTTTCCACGCGCATGAGCGGTCTGGTGTACATGCCGCTGTACCGTGAACAACACTGGTTGTATTGCAGCACGCGCCATCCGCTGTTCAACGAGCGGCGCATTCCCGAGCAAGTCATCACCCAGCAGCGCATGGTCGGTCGTGGCTACTGGAGCCAGGCTGAACTGGCGCGTCACGGCTTCAAGCACAGCGCCGCGACCGTGGAAAGTATGGAAGCCCAGTTGATACTGGTGCTGTCCGGCGCCTACATCGGCTATTTGCCGGAGCACTACGCCCAGGCCTGGGCCGACAAGGGCGACTTGCGGGTGTTGCTGCCGGCGACATTCGGCTATCAGGCGCCGTTCTCGATGATCGTGCGCCGGGGCCGCAGTCGCGAGCCGCTGATCCAGACGTTCCGCGACTTGCTTAAAGCCCAACTGAATCAGGCCTGAGAAGATGTCCAGAATCCAGTGCCCGCGCTGCCTGCGCCCGCAAAGCCACTGCCTGTGCCCGTTGATCCCGAGCCTCGACAGCCGCACCCGCGTGCTGCTGTTGCAGCATCCGAGCGAAGTGAACCATGCGCTGAACACGGCACGGTTGGCGGTGTTGGGCTTGAACAATGCCGAGTTGATCGTGGGGGAAGTGTTTGAGAATTTGCCCACGCTTTTGAATCAGCCGGGGTATCAGGCGCGGTTGTTGTTTCCGGGCGAAGAAGTGCAACCGATGAAAGCCTATAGCTCATCTGATGAACCGATGTTGTTAGTGGTCCCGGACGGCACCTGGCGCAAGGCGCGCAAGATGCTGCACCTCAATCCGCTGCTGGCGGCGTTGCCGAGGGTGGCGCTGGCCGAGGGCGGTGTGTCCCGTTATCGGCTGCGCAAGGCACCGGGACCTGGGGCGCTGTCGACGGTGGAGGCGATTGTGCAGGCGCTTGAAACCCTTGAGGCACCGACGTCTTTTGCGCCGTTGTTAAAGCCGTTTGAAGCGTTGATCGAGGGGCAGATTGCGGCGATGGGGGAGGAGGTTTACCAGCGTAATCATGCCGACAGGTGATCGTTGTATGTGCCGGCCTCTTCGCGGGCAAGCCCGCTCCCACAGGTTCAGTGGCGTGCGCAGATTTTGTGTACACAACGGACACTGTGGGAGCGGGCTTGCCCGCGATGGGGCCGGTTCAATCACCATAACTTCTGAAAAAGACTACCTCTCCCGCATCGCCTCAGTCCGGGCCTTGAGCACCGGTTTAAGCAAGTAATCCAGCACCGTTTTCTCCCCGGTAATGATGTCCACTGTCGCCACCATCCCCGGGATGATCAGCAGCGGCTTCACATCCCCGCCCAGATGGTTTTTGTCAGTGCGCACCTGAATCAGATAAAAGCTGTTGCCCTTGTCGTCGGTGATGGTGTCGGCGCCGATCAGTTCCAGCTTGGCGCTCAGGCCGCCGTAGATCGTGTAGTCGTAGGCACTGAACTTGACCATGGCTTTCTGGCCCGGATGCAGGAATGCAACGTCTTGCGGGCGGACTTTGGCTTCGATCAGCAGGTTGTCTTCCAGCGGCACGATTTCCACCATGTCGTTGCCGGGCTGGACCACGCCGCCGATGGTATTGACCTTCAACACCTTGATGATGCCGTGAACCGGCGATACCACGGTGGTACGGGTCACACGGTCGTCGATGGCGATGCTCGATGCCGTGATTTTCGACAGGTCGGTGCGTTTCTCATTCAGCTCTTTGGCGGCTTCCGAGCGGAAGGTCTGTTCCGACTCATCAATCTTGCTTTTGATCTCGTTGATCGCCGATTCGGCCCGGGGAATGGCCAGGGTGGTGGCGTTCAGCGAGCCGCGAATCTCCACGGCGCTGCGTTTGAGCCGCAGGATTTCCACCGGTGACACGGCGCCGGTGCCCACCAGCGGGGTGGACATGTTCATCTCTTGTTGCAGCAGCGCCAGGCTGGAGCTGAACTGTCCCTGTTTCGAGCGGAACTCTGCCAACTCCTGGGTTTTTTGCCGAAGTTGCTCGGTCAGCGTGCGCTGCTCGCTCGCGAGTCGACGTTGCCGCTGCTCGTACAGCGAGCGCTCGTCTTCGGCCACTTGCGGGGCTTTGGCGATCACTTCTTCTGATAGCTTGAACGGCCGGCCTTCAGCCTCGGCCGAAAGCCGTTCGACCTGCGCGGTCAAGGCATAGCGATCGGCTTCGCTTTCGCCCTTGTTCGATAGGTAGCGCGTGTCATCCAGGCGCAGCAAGGTGTCGCCCTTGTTCACCATTTGCCCTTCGCGGACGAAAATTTCAGTGACGATGCCACCCTCCAGGTTCTGGATCACCTGGACTTTGCTCGAGGGAATCGCCTTGCCTTCGCCCATGGTCACTTCCTGCAACACCGCGAATTTGGCCCAGACCAGTGCGCTGACCACCAGCGCAGCCGCCAGCCATACGGTGATTCGCGACCAGCGTGGTGAGTCCTGCAACGAGGCGCCGGCGGTTTCCGGCATGAACTCGGTTTCGGCACTTTTGTTGAAACTGTCGAAGTAGCCACGTGCTTTCGTTGTTACAGGCAGGTCAGCAGACATGGTCAACTCCTAGACGGCCGCAGAGCCGACACGGCCCTTGCGCAATGCATCGATGACTGCTTCTTTCGGGCCGTCGGCGACGATCCGTCCGTTGTCCAGCACCACCAACCGGTCCACCAGGCTCAGCATCGAAGTTCGATGGGTTACCAGCAGGATGGTTTTGCCCTGGACCCAGTCGTGGAGTTTTTTTCGCAGGACGTCTTCGCTGCTGTTGTCCATGGCGCTGGTGGGTTCGTCAAGCAGCATGATTGGCGGGTCGAGCAACATGGCCCTGGCCATCAATACGGCCTGGCGCTGGCCGCCGGACAGCAGTTGCCCGCGTTCGCCCACAGGCCGGTCGAAGCCGTGCGGGTGTTGCCGGGCCAGTTCGGTGACCCCGGTCATTTCCGCCACTTCGAGCATGCGTGAGTCGCTGATATAGCGCGCGCCGAGGGTCAGGTTGTCGCGCAGGCTGCCGGCCAGCAGCGGCAGGTCGTGGGCGACGTAGCCGATTTGATGGCGCAGGTCGGCTACGTCCAGTTGCCGCAGGTCCAGGCCATCGAGCAGCAACTGGCCTTCATCCGGTTCGTAGAACCCCATCACCAGCCGCGCCAGGGTGCTTTTGCCTGAGCCGCTGCGGCCGATGATGCCGACGCGCTCGCCGGGTTTCACACTGAAGCTGATATTGGCCAGGGCCGGAGCGCTCTGGCCGTTGTAGTGGAAGTTCACGCCGACAACATCCAGCGCGCCTTGCAGCTGGGTGCGCTCCAGCGGCCGTTGTCTGGCGTCGCGCTCCTGGGGCAGGCCCATCAGCGCGTCGGTGCTTTTCATGGTCAGTTGCGCTTGCTGGTAGCGGGTGATCAGGCCGGCGATCTGTCCCAGTGGCGCCAGCACCCGACTGCCCAGCATGTAGCTGGCCACCAGGGCACCGACGCTGAGGTTGCCGGCGATGATGCTGTAGACCCCGGCAACGATGGTCGCCATACCGGACAGTTGCTGGATGAAGAGCGTGCCGTTGGTGGCCAGGGCCGAGAGGTTGCGCGCGTGGCTGTCGAGGCGGGTGAGGGCACCGTGGGTGCTTTCCCATTTGTGCTGGCGTTCGCTTTCGGCGCTGCAGGCCTTGAGGGTTTCCAGGCCGCTGAGGGTTTCGATCAACAGTGCCTGGCGTTCGGCGCCGAGGCTGAGGCTCTTTTGCACGGTGTCGCGCAGGCGTACCTGGATCACCATGGCGAAGATGATGGTGATGGGGAACGCCAGAATCGGGATTACCACCAGCCAGCCACCGAGCAGGCCGATCACCAGTAGCATCAACAGGCAGAAGGGCAGATCGATCAGGCTGGTGAGGGTCACGGCGGTGAGGAATTCCCGCAGGCCCTGGAAGTCATGAATGCTTTGGGCAAAACCACCAATGGTCGCCGGCCGCGCTTTCATCGCCATGCCGGTGATGCGCTCGAACAGGGTGGCCGACAGGATCACGTCGGTTTTCTTGCCGGCGGTATCCAGCAAGTGCGCGCGCACGATCCGCAGCACCAGTTCGAAAGCGGTGCCGATCAGCAGACCGATCGCCAGCACCCACAAAGTCGAAGTGGCCTGGTTCGGCACCACGCGGTCGTAGGTCTGCATCACGAACAGCGGTACCATCAGCCCCAGCAGGTTGATCAGGAAACTCGCCAGAATTGCATCGCTGTACAGCCATTTCGACAGCTTCAGCGTATCGCGAAACCAGGCGTGGACCCGAGGCACCAACGGCGAGCGCAAGTCTTCGAGTTCGTGACGTGGCCGGGCAAACAACGCCTGGCCACTGTAGTGTTCGGCCAGCTCTTCAGGGCTGAGCCATTGCTCGCCGCCGTCGGCTTCGCTGGGCAGGATCAGCACCTTGCCGTCCTCGCCATAACGGCGCAGGACAGCCGTGCGGCCGTTGTTCAGTAACAACAGCACGGGCAGGTTGAGCGGGGAAATGTCCTTGAGGTCACGGCGCAGCAAGCGCGCCTGCAAACCGGCCCTGGCCGCTGCACGGGGTAGCAGGTCCAGGCTCAGGCGTTGGTGTGCCATGGGGAGCCCGGCACTCAGGCTGGCGCGACTGACTGTCGCGCCGTGGAGTTTGCAGAGGATCAACAGACCGTCCAGAAGCGGGTCATCGAAGCTCAGGCGCGGATCGACACCGGTGTTGCCGGGTTCCATGCTGGTCATTGAACCCTCCCATGCACTACTTCATATCAGGCAGTCGAGCTTCGTTTTTCACTTCGGTCTGGGCGATCGCGTCGGCGGGCAGTACGACCCGTTGTTTGCTCAACAACTGGCCCATGTTCGCCAGGACGCGGTACATCGAAAACTCTTCGGTGTAGCGCACTTCGGTGTAGCGACGGTTAGCGTTGTAGAGTTCGTTTTCACTGTCCAGCAGATCAAGCAGGGTCCGTTGACCGAGGCCGAACTGATCCTGGTAGGCAATGCGTACGCGCTTGCTGGTTTCGGCGTATTCACGGGCGGTCGGGGTTTGTTTCTTGGCATTGACCATGGCGTTCCAGGCCAGGTGAATGTTCTCGTTGAGCTGGCGCAGGGCATTGTTACGGATGTCCATGGCCTGGTTGATCTTGTGCGAATCGGAGGCCAGGCGCGCCTTGTCGCTGCCGCCGCGGAACAGGTTGTAGTTCATGATCACGCCGACCCGCCATTCGTTGTCGTGGCCTTCGTCACCCTGCACGTTGTTGTTCGCGCCCACTGCCGCCTCGGCGTCGAAGCGTGGGTAGAACGGCGACTTGGCGACTTCGTACTGGCTTTCGGCCGATTGCACGTCGGCCTGGGCGGATTTCAGGTAAGGGTTGTTTTCCACCATGCTCTGCTGGGCTTCGGGCAGGGAGGTGGGGACTTCGCCGCGAATCGATGGCGGGGTTTCGAGTTCATCGGGCATGCGCCCCACAACGGCGTAGAAGTTCGACTCGGCATCGGCCAGATCGACTTCGGCGGTGTCGAGGTTGTTTTCTGCCAGTGCCCGGCGAGCCGAGGACTGGTCGGCATCGGCGTTGCTGCCCACGCCGCGCTGGGTGCGCAGGCCGATCTGGTCGTTGACCCGCAAGTGTGCTTGCAGATTGTTCTTGGCCAGTGTCACCAGTTCGCGGCGCTTGAGTACTTCGAGGTAGACCTCGGTGGTGCGCAGGGCCAGGTCCTGAGCCGTACCCTGAGCGTAATAGGCTCGCGAGTTGACCACGCCCTGGGTGCGCTGGACTTCATTGGCGGTGTTGAACCCGTCGAAGAGCATTTGCCGCAGGCGCAATTCCGACTGGGTGTAGTTCAAGGTTTCAGTGTTGTGCCCGCTGGGGGTGAGCGCCCGGGTATTGGTGTTATCGCTGTACGCGCGCCCGTAGGCGGCGTTCAGATCAACCGATGGATAATAGCCCCCTTTGGCGACCTTCACGTCCTCATCAGCCGACAGACGGCTGTCCACCCGCGATGCCAGCTCCGGGTGGGTCGCGATGGTGCTCTGGATTGCTTCGGTCAGCGTCATGGCATGAGCCTGGGACGAGCAGGCCATGGCTAAAAGAACCGCGCTGCAGAGGGGGGTTAATAGGCGCATTTACATCTCCCTGATTCCTGATGGTGCTTATCAGTCGCCAATTATTTGACGACTTTTATAGGTAAAGTTGTTTCACCTCTTTAACAAAAGAGCTAAGAACATTCTGGAGCGTAGCTAAGAAATTTTTTTCATAACGCGTATGCCAAAAAAAACTTATGAGCTCTGCAAAATCCAGCACATTGTTCAATTCGAAAGCCCTTGTTTTATGGGCTCTAGGGCGCTCATCGGGGTTTGAGGAAAGTTCCAATCCACTTATCGACATAGAGCGGAGAAGTGCTGGAGGGGAGGGATGCGAACGATCTGGTTGCGACGGTTTTTTGTCACTTGACTGATTCGAGATCGTTACGCATTGCTCACAGGCAACGTTGTTGCGCACGGGGATCCGATGCCATTGATTGCAGAGGGTTTTTCCCGAAATCGTAAACAGCGCCGTGAGCGACTGGCTGGGCGAGATCGTTGCCGGGGCTGCGGCTTACTCAAGTAAACCGGCACCCGGAACACGATCCGCCAGACAACCCGCTTGAGCCATGCGCACGTTCTTCGCACAAACAAGGTGCCGACAGCGGTTGGCAGCGGAGGAAGTGCACCATGGCAACGCTCATCGGTATCGTCAGTAAGGTCATCGGCCAGGTGTTCGCGGTTGCGAGCGACGGTACCCGGCGTGCTTTGGTCGAGGGGGACCGGTTGTTCGCCGGCGACCAACTGAGCACCGGTGCTGAAGGGGCGGTGGCGGTGCATCTGCAAAATGGCCAGGAACTGACCCTCGGGCGTGGCAGCAGCATGCAGATGACTTCGCAGCTGCTCGCCAATCAGATTCCCCATGTGGACTCGCCTGAAGCGGTGACGCCGAGCCAGGCGCAACTGACCGATGTCGAACAGCTGCAAAAAGCCATTGCGGCGGGCGACGACCCGACCCAGACCGCTGAAGCCACCGCTGCCGGGACTGCCACGACTACCGGTGTGCCGGGCGGCGTTCAGGGCAGTGGCCACAGTTTCGTCCTGCTCGAAGAAGTGGGCGGGCGAGTCGACCCGATCATTGGCTTCCCCACTGCCGGTTTCAACGGCATTCCCGAACTTCCCGAAGAACGCTTGAACGCTAATCCGGACAACACTGTAGCGGCCGATGCGCCTGTGGTGCCGCCAGTGACGCCGGAGGTGCCGAACAATCCGGTCACCTTCAATGGACTGTCGGAGCAGAATGGCGAGCGGACCGTCAATGAAGCCAACCTGGCCGATGGTTCGGCGAGGAACGAAGGCTTGCTGACACGAAGCGGCACCTTCACCATCAATGCGCCAGACGGGCTGACCAGCCTCAGCATCGGCGGGATCAACTTGATCAGCGGCGGCGTGGCGGCAGGTTTCCCGCAGTCGATCACCTCCCCGCTGGGCGGCACGCTGACCGTCACCAGTTACAACCCGGCCACGGGCGTGGTCAGTTACAGCTACACCCTCAACGGTGCCGAAACCCATGCAAGCGGCGAGGGTGCCAATAGTCTTGTCGAACACGTCACCGTGGTGGCCAGCGACAGCAATGGCGACAGCGCTACCGGTACGCTGGATATCAGCATCACCGACGACGTGCCAAAAGCAGTCGATGACAACAATGGCACTGCCTCGGAAACCCTGCTGACCCTCAACGGCAACGTGTTGAGCAACGACGTGCAAGGCGCTGACCGCGTACCGCTCGGGGAAAACAGCGGGCCCATCACCCCCGGTACCTTCACCGGCACTTACGGCACGTTGGTGCTCAATGCCAACGGCACCTACACCTACACCCTCAACACCAGCGATGCCGATTTCAAGGCGTTGCACGGCGGGGGCGACGGTACGGAAACCTTCACCTATACGCTGACGGACGCCGATGGCGACAGCAGCACCGCCAACCTGGTGCTGCAGATCCACAACAACGATGACCCGATCACGATTGGCGGTTTGAATGCTGAGGGCGGCGAGTTGACCGTCTTCGAGAAAAACCTCAGCGATGGCAGCAGCCCCGACGCACCGGCGCTGACCCAGAGCGGCACCTTCACCGTCGCCGCGCTGGACGGCGTGACGACCCTCACCGTCGGCGGCATCGCCGTGGTCAGCGCTGGTGTGACCGCCGGCTTCCCGCAGTCGATCACCACGCCGCTGGGCAGCACGCTGACCGTCACCGGGTTCAACGCGGCCACGGGTGTCGTCAGCTACAGCTACACCCTCAACGACAACGAAGCCCACCCGACCGCCAACGGCGCCAACAGCCTGCCCGAGCAGTTCGCCGTGTCCGTGGTCGACGACAACGGCAGCACCGCGACCGGTTCACTGGACGTGAACATCGTCGACGACCTGCCGCAAGGCGTGGACGACAGCAACGCCAGTACCGCTTCGGAAACCCTGCTGACGTTGAGCGGCAACGTGCTGAGCAACGACGTGCAAGGCGCCGACCGGGTAACCCTCGGCGAAAACGCCGGCCCGATCACCCCCGGCACTTTCACCGGCACGTACGGCACGTTGGTGCTGAATGCCAATGGCACCTACACCTACACGCTGAACACCAGCGATGCCGATTTCAAGGCGTTGCATGGCGGTGGCAATGGCAGCGAATCCTTCACCTACACCCTCACCGATTCGGACGGCGACAGCAGAACCGCCAACCTGGTGCTGCAGATCCACAACAACGATGACCCGATCACGATTGGCGGTTTGAACGCTCAGGGTGGCGAGCTCACCGTCTTCGAGAAAAACCTCAGCGACGGCAGCGCACCGGATGCCACCGCGCTGAC
>NZ_AKJL01000320.1 GCF_000282355.1 Pseudomonas sp. GM49 | reverse complement strand
GCGAGGGAGCTTGCTCCCGTTCGGCGGCTCTGCCGCCGTAAAACCGGGCACTGCGGTGAGTCTTTGGAAATGGGGTGCAAAGGACTAGTGCCGCTTCGCAGCCCGGCGGGAGCAAGCTCCCTCGCCACAAAGGGACCAGTCCTACAAATTGTTCAGACGTCAAGATTGAACGTTCGTCGGATGGCGGGTTGCTACCATCGCAATTGCCTGCCGATATCAACACGGCTGCTACGCTTGGTCGTTGCAGTGCCCGAGCCCCGTTCCTGCTCACACTGCAAGGGTAATCACGGATTGCGACATCCATTCCTGTCGGCAACCTGCACGGAGGCAGGCGATGGTGATCAAAAGCATGGCCGATTCGACTGCGGCGGGGGTTCCCGTGCCGCTCGATCGGGAAGAAATCGAGCGGGTGCTGGCGCTGTTGCTGGCCAGCCCGTTGTTTGCCAAATCCAGGCGCATGGGCAGCCTGTTGCGCTTTCTGGTCGAGCACGACCTTCAGGCCTGTAATACGCCGCTGACCGAACACGCCATCGGCATCGCGGTGTTTCGTCGTGACCCGGCGGTGTATTGCACGGGCGACGACCCTGTGGTGCGAGTGCAGGTGGGGCGCTTGCGGCGCAAGCTCGCAGCGCATTACGCCGGCAACGGCCAGCAGGACCCGGTGCGCTTGAGCATTCCACCCGGGTGTTATCGCTTGACCTATCAGCGGCTGCTACCCAAGGGCGTCGGC
>NZ_AKJL01000319.1 GCF_000282355.1 Pseudomonas sp. GM49 | reverse complement strand
CCCAGCCAGTCTTGCGGCAGGTGCGACTCGCTGCCTTCGACGATGTGCAACTTGCAACCCTGCCCCCGTGCGGTGCCGGCCTGCTTGAGTGCATCGAGGAACAGCGGCACCAGTTCAGCGGCGCGGTCGCGGTGAATCAGGCAGACGTTCAGGGTGTTGCAGACCTTGCGGTCCAGGGAGTTGCGCACCACGGCGGCAAAGCGCCGGGCATCGGCATCGGCGTTGGCGATCAGCCACGCGCCACCGGTGCCGTGCAGGCTGACCGCCGTACCGGCCTGTTGCGCGATGCTGCCCAACTGGCTGACGGCGCGACCCGAACCACGGGCCACCGCCAATGACAGACGCCGGTCAGCGAACATCGCCCAACCGGCGGCATGGTTGACGCTTTCCACCAGCGACACCGCACCAGCTGGCAATCCGGCATCGTTCAGTGCGGGATTCAACGCATGGGCAACAATCGCCTGGGCGGTGCCCAACGCATCACTGCCGATGCGCAACACCGCAGTGTTGCCGGTGCGCAATACACCGGCCGCGTCGGCAAACACATTCGGCCGGCCTTCGAAGACGAAGGCGACGATGCCCAATGGCGAGACCACTTGCTCGACCTTCCAGCCATCGTGCTCGACGCAGCTGATCACCTTGCCACGGCTGGCCGCGGCATCACGCCATGCGCGCAGGCCGGCGATCATGTCGCGACGCATGCGCTCATCGGCCAGCAACCGGGTGGTCGAGCGACCGCGCGCCTTGGCCCGCTCGATGTCGGCCAGGTTGGCGGCTTCGATCAAGGCCCAGCATTCCGGGGTTTCCAGGCGTTGGGCAAACAGGTCGAAGAAGGCGCTGATCGCTTGATCGGACACCGCCGACAGCGCGGTAAACGCCGCTTGGGCGCGCTCGATCGCGACGTTGGCCGCTTGCTGGTCCGCCACGGGGATCAGCAGCAACTCGCCGCTGACCTGCTCCACCAGCAGGTGGTCACCGGGCTGGAAGCGTTGCGCCAGCTCGGGGCTGACGACAGTGACACGATTACCGGCGAAAGGGATCGGCGTGCCAGCGACTAGACGTTCGAGCGCAAGAGACATGAAGCGGTTACACCATGCAGGGGGCGGCCGGAAAATGTATAGCAATTTCCCTGTGGGAGCGAGCTTGCTCGCGATAGCGGCAGGACAGTCAGAATTGATGTCGACTGACACCCCGCCATCGCGAGCAGGCTCGCACAGAGGTACCGCTTACGTATCTCAGTGTGTACAGCCCCGCCCCTGACACACCCCGCACTCAAAACCCCACCACAACGACACACCGCAGATACACCCCGTTGATGAAATACGCCTGTCGATTGGCCACGCCGATCAAAACGCTCAACTCACGGGACATGCCGTTGCCCCGCTTCCCTGACCTGAAAGAGATCAACGTCCATGAGCACCTCCATTTCTTCGGCCGTCAAAGGCCTGCACCTGAACCTAGACCGTGCCGGCGACTGGGTTGCCCCCCTGGCACTGCGGGTGTTTCTCGCCTGGGAATTCTTCGAGTCCGGCCTGGAAAAATTCAACGGCCAGAACTGGTTCACCGATATCCAGGAGCGCTTCCCGTTTCCGTTCGACCACCTTCCAGCAACGCTGAACTGGGAACTGTCGATGTGGGCCGAACTGATCTTTTCCATGACCTTGCTGCTGGGCCTGGGCACGCGTTTTTCGGCGTTGAGCCTGATGGTGGTGACTCTCGTCGCAACCGCCGCCATCCATTGGCCCGCCGACTGGCATACCCTGAGTGAACTTGCCCAAGGCTATGCCATCAGCAACAAGGGCTACGGCAACTTCAAACTGCCATTGATCTACCTTGTGGCCCTCACGCCGTTGTTGCTGTCGGGTGGCGGCAAGTTCGGCATCGATGCGCTGCTGGCTCGATTCTTCTGGCGTCGCTGAAACGCAATCTGCAACGCGGACAAAAAAGAGGGGACTTCCATGAAGTCCCCTGTTTTTTTTGCCTGAAACTAACCGATCACTTCTTCCATCCCGGTCTGTTCGGCCAGTTTCGGATGCGCGCTGCGTTCATGCACATGGGTTTGAGGTGTGCGGTCAATCAGCAGGCTCAGCAGTTCCGGGCGGCTGTAGTGGCCGCGGGAATCCATCATGCGTTTGCGCTTGTCGATCAGCCCCATGTCGAGGTCGGCGATCACCTCGCCCTCACCTTCCTGCAACGACCCCAGCACCACACCGTCCGGGCCGACGATCGCGGTATAGCAACCGCCGGAGATCGGGCCGATGGCGCAACCGGTGTCGGCCATGATCTGCGCCTGTTGCTCGGGGTACAGCCATGCCGTGGAATTGACCACAAAGCACGCGGCCTCCAGGGCATGCTGGCGAACACTGACTTCCATTTGCGAGGCGAACAACGGACCTGCAAACGACCCCGGGTACATCGCCGCATGGATCTGTTCGCCATCGGCCATCAAGGCATAACGGGCCAGCGGGTTGAAATGCTCCCAGCAGGCCAGTTGCCCGATGCGCCCTACCGCGCTGTCAACGGCCCGCAGGCCGGAGCCGTCACCCATGCCCCAGATCATGCGTTCGTGGTAGGTCGGGGAAATCTTGCGGCGACGCTGGATCAGCGAGCCGTCGGCATCGAACAACAACTGCGTGTTGTACAGCGTGCCGCCATCGCGCTCGTTGACGCCGATGGACACGACCATGCCCGCTTGCCTGGCCGCCGCGCCGATGGCATCGGTGGCGTGCGAAGGCACGGTGACAGCCTGGTCCAGCAGTTTCAAATGTTCGGCGGCCATTTCGAAAGGCGACTGCACGTAGGAAAAATACGGGTAGTACGGCACGACGGTTTCCGGGAACACGGCAAATTGCACGCCCTGCTCGCCGAGCTCGAGAATCTTCTGCACCACTTTGTCGACGGTGCCTTCTCGGCTGTAAAGAACGGGACTGATTTGTACGGCGGCGGCTTTGACGAGGGTCATGGCGGTGATCTCATTGAGGGAAATGGTTCAACGAGATAAAGATTACAACAATAATATAAAGACCTGAATGTCGTATACACCACTTTTCAGGACATCACGATTCAGCCCCGACTGGCACGCTGAATCACCTGCGGCGGCTGCCCGAACGCACGAATGAATGCGCGACGCATACGCTCCCGATCACCAAAACCAGTGTCCGCCGCCACCACATCGATGGAGTACCGCCCGCTTTCCATCATCAACCGGGCCGACTCGACCCGCAGGTTTTCGATGGCCTTGGCCGGAGACTGGCCGGTTTCGGCATGAAACACCCGGCTGAATTGCCGAGGGCTGAGATTGGCCGCGCTGGCCAGCGCCTCGACCGACAGCGCGGACTTGAGATTCTGCTTGGCGTAGTTCAACGCGGCCTGTATGCGATCAGTCTTGGGGGCCAGTTCCAGCATCACCGAAAACTGCGACTGTCCGCCGGAACGCCGGTGATACACCACCAATTGCCGCGCGACCTTGCGTGCAACATCGACGCCCAGATCCTTCTCCACCAGCGCCAAGGCCAGGTCCACGCAAGCGCTCATGCCCGCCGCGGTCCACAGGTGGCCATCGTTGATGAAGATCCGGTCTTCCTCGACCTTCACGTTCGGGTACGCCTTGCGAAAGGCCGGCACATGCGCCCAGTGGGTGGTCGCCCGCCGACCCTCGAGCAAACCGGCCTCCGCCAACGCAATCGCCCCAGTGCAAATTGAGCCCAGACGCCGGGTGCCGTGACTGGCGCGGCGCAAAAACTCCAGCATGCCCGGTGTGGTCGGGCGGATCAGGTTATCGCCCATGACCAGCAGCGTATCGAACAAGCGCTGGTCGAACGCTTCGGTCTGTACAGCAAAACCGGCGGACGTCTGCACCAGGCCGCCCGGTTCGGACAGTAACGCAATGCTGTACAACGGCTCATCACTGGCACTGTTGGCCAACTCGAAGGCGGCACACATGGCCAGGCCCAGAACCTGAAAACCGGGGTAAACAATGAGTCCGATCTGGTGCATGGCAATATGACCCTAAACGCGGCATGCCTGATATTCAGGCCAGAGAATCTACACTCTAACCCGAACAGCAGGCACCGGACATCAGGGTGGCGCCGACCGGCATCGCGAGCACCAGGACAGAGCGCCTCGCGCATCGGCGGATGGCGACGGATAATGAAAAGGTTTCCATCTCACCGAGGAATTGAAGGATGTCACTGACTCTTTATTTCCATCCGCTCTCATCGTTCTGCCACAAAGCGCTGATCGCTCTCTATGAACTGGGAATCGAGTTTGAAAAAAGGATCATCGACCTGGGCAACGATGCCGACCGGGCCGAGCTTCAAGCGTTGTGGCCGATCGGCAAGTTTCCGGTGCTTCGCGACCTTGCCCGGCAAAAGGATGTGCCGGAGTCGAGCGTGATCATCGAGTACCTGGACCGGCTTCATCCCGGCCAGGCGCACCTGATTCCGCATGATTGGCAAACCGCACTGGACGTACGCCTGTGGGATCGTTTTTTCGACCTGCATGTTCAGGTGCCCATGCAGAAGATCGTCAGTGACCGCCTGAACGCCGCCAATGGCGACCTGACCCGGGAACGCGCCGCGCTGATGACCGCGTACGGCATGCTTGAACGTCAACTGACAGCAAGAACCTGGGTGGCCAGCCGGGCGTTCAGCATGGCCGATTGCGCCGCCGCCCCGGCGCTGTTCTACGCCAGCACCCTCGTAGCCTTTCCCGACGATCATCGCCACTTGAGTGCTTATTTCGACAGGTTGACCCAAAGGCCCTCGGTCGAACGGGTCATCGACGAGGCAAGGCCCTATTTTTCCTGGTATCCGTTTGCCGAGGCCATCCCGGAGCGCTTTCGCTAGTGGCGCCAGCGCGACTGGGGAACGGGAGGCAAAACACCGGCGAATCGACGAATAATAACCGTCGGTCGAGTGTTATCTGATTAGGCAGGAATAAAAAATGGCAGGGGCGGCTGGATTCGAACCAACGCATGGCAGGATCAAAACCTGCTGCCTTACCGCTTGGCGACGCCCCTGTATCTGTTGCGATGAGTGCCTGGCACTCGCTTTCTTGAGTGGCAACAAGACCTGCTGCCCGCTTGCAACTGGCTCCCTGAGGGCCGCTGCAAGAGTGGGCGCAAATTTACCAACATTTTCTTCGTCTGGGAAGTCCAAACAAAAAAATTGTTCATTAAAACAGGCGCTTAGTATTGAGCCGGATCTCGGAGAGTTATCGGCGCACATTCAGCCCGACCAGCTCTGCTACGCTTTTCTTTACTCGAATTGAATCGGGAATCGTTTGCGCAACACCCTTCCCTTGCCATTTGAGGGCGCCAAAAGTGAAAGGCAAATTAATGGGGGCCGCTGCAACCCTTCTGGTACTCGGGACCGCGATTTATGGGTTGAACACCTGGGAACACATCCAGAGCCAGCGACAGGCAGCGGTCTGCAAGGCCGCACGGGAGCATCTCAATGGCCTGGAAACCCAGGCACGGGCCTTGGCCTCAGGGTTGACGGTCGAAGCCTATGCCGAAGCTGAAAAAGCCGAGGCCGGCCAGTTGGTCCAGGCACTCGATACCGCCAAGAATGAAGCCGAGGTCGATGCCGTCATCGACAAGCACGCCGCTGCCATCGAGGCACAGATAACGGCCGAGGACGCAGAGGTCCATTCCCGGGGAGATCAACCCTTCCTCGGTCAGGAACTGAAAAAGCAACGCATCCCCACCGACGTCAAACAGGAATTCAAGCGGGCTGAAAAAGCCGTCGCCGACACCTGTGAATAATGTCGACCGCCAGCTCCAGGATTGTCGCCAGCGTCTAGACTTCAGCAAAAGCAGGTTGCAACCAGACCCCGCGTTTATGACAAAAATCCTGTGAAAACGTGGGGGGCTCGACCTTGAAAACATCAACCCTCTGCGCCATCGCGAACCTGCTGGTGTCGGTCGCGGTGTCTGCCAACGGCGTCATTCCCCTCCTCGAAATGGACTTCACACGGTCTGCGATGGAAACCCTGAAAAAAATCGGTATCGACGACGCGTGCATCATCGGCGCCTCGAGCCCCACTGCGTTCACCTACTGCCGGGAAGGATCGACGACACTCTGGAAGTATCAGGCACTGGACCTGGAACAAATGGCGGCGATACACAGTGACGCACAGCGGCCTTCGACGGTTTACCAGCCCATTTCCGTCCTGGAGTCCGAGAGCGCGGCCTGTGAACACGAGATCAGCATATCCGCCGCTGGAAAACCGGCAACGATACGTTGGCTGATCCTCGGCCTGATGGCCATTTCCCTGCTGATCGGCTTGCATTACACCTATTGGGCCATGCTGCAGCGTCGACATGACGCCACCGCGTACTCGCAACCCCATGAGCAAACGTCAAGCGAATTCCAGGCAACCGCACGAACAAAAGCCCTGGCAGCGTTTGGTCTGGCTGTTGCCGTGGCATTCGTTTACTTCAACTACAAAGGGTATTGAACAATCGGTGAGCGCGCCGTTGCGGCGCACCCACCGGTCACTCAGTGTGGCGCGCGCGGGATGGTCTTGAGCAGGTCTTCGGGGCTGATGTGACCGACCACGCTGCCCGGTTGCGGCAGGTTGAGGATGTGGCCTTTCATCTTGCCGATGATGTGCATTTCACAAGGCTTGCAGTCGAACTTCAGCGTCAGCACTTCATCGCCGTGGATCAGTTGCATCGGTGCAACCTTGGTGCGCACGCCGGTCACGCCCTTGGCCTGTTTCGGGCACAGGTTGAAGGAGAAACGCAGGCAGTGCTTGGTGATCATCACCGGCACTTCACCGGTCTCCTCGTGGGCCTCGTAGGCCGCGTCGATCAGCTTGACGCCATGGCGGTGATAGAAGTCGCGGGCCTTCTGGTTGTAGACGTTGGCCAGGAACGACAGGTGCGAATCCGGGTACACCGGCGGCGGTGTGGTTTCGGCCTTGCGACTGCCACGCGGGTGGGCGGCGACCCGCGCTTCGGTCAAGGCTTCAATCACTTCACGGCGCAAGGCCTTGAGCTGCGAGTTCGGGATGAAGTACGCCTGCGGCGCGTCCAGCTTGATGTCGATGGCGTGGTACTGCGTGGTACCCAACTGGCCGAGCAGATCCTGCAATTGCTCCAGCGCCTGTTCCGGTTTGTTGGCGGCGCCGAACGGGCCGTTCAGGGTGACGCTGGCGCTGATGCCTTCTTCGCTGGTAGCGGTCAGTTCCAGTTGGTCTTCACGCAAGCGAGCGGCCCAGCTCAGGGCAATGCGACGCTCGGCAGAGGTCTTTTGCAGCGCCTGTTGCCAGTTGTGATCGAGATTGCGATTCAGCGGGTGGTTGGGGCGCAGTTTGTACATCCCCTCCGGCATCTCGTTGGGCTCGACGCGATAGCGATAGCGCTTCTCGCCGTCCTCCTCGAACTCGCCTTTGGGCTCGGCGATGTTGGCGCGGAAACCCACCACTTCACGCTTGACCAGCACGTTGAGGCCGTCGCCATTGGACAGCGGCTCGTGAGTCACGACCTGCATGTCACGCTTGGCGACTTTCTCGACCACACCCACCGGCAAACCGGTGAAGGTCGGCGAATCAAAGGCGCCGATATCGATCTTGCGGTCCGTGACGAAGTAATCGGTGCTGCCACGGTGGAAGGTTTTTTCCGGGTCGGGCAGGAAGAAGTGCGCGGTGCGGCCGCTGGAGGCACGGGCCAGGTCCGGACGGTCTTCGAGCACGGCGTCGAGGCGCTGGCGGTAGTAGGCGGTGATGTTCTTCACATAGCCCATGTCCTTGTAGCGGCCCTCGATCTTGAATGAGCGCACGCCAGCCTCGACCAGGGCGCGGATGTTGGCGCTCTGGTTGTTGTCCTTCATCGACAGCAGGTGCTTTTCGTAGGCGATCACACCACCCTTTTCGTCCTTGAGGGTGTACGGCAGACGGCAGGCCTGGGAGCAATCGCCGCGGTTGGCGCTGCGCCCGGTTTGCGCATGGGAAATGTTGCACTGGCCGGAAAATGCCACGCACAACGCGCCATGGATAAAGAACTCGATGGCCGCGTCGGTCTCGTCAGCGATGGCGCGGATCTCTTTGAGGTTCAGCTCGCGGGCCAGCACCAGTTGCGAGAAACCGGCCTGATCGAGGAACTTCGCCCGCTCCAGAGTGCGGATGTCGGTCTGGGTACTGGCGTGCAATTCGATCGGCGGGATGTCCAGCTCCATCACACCCAGGTCCTGGACGATCAGCGCATCGACGCCGGCATCGTACAACTGGTGGATCAACTGGCGGGCCGGCTCCAGTTCGTTGTCGTGCAGGATCGTGTTGATGGTGGTGAAGATCCGCGCGTGATAACGACGGGCGAATTCCACCAGTTCGGCAATCTCGCTCACCTCGTTGCAGGCGTTGTGGCGAGCGCCGAAGCTCGGGCCGCCGATGTACACGGCGTCGGCGCCGTGCAGGATGGCCTCGCGGGCGATGGCGACATCGCGGGCAGGGCTGAGCAATTCCAGGTGATGTTTGGGCAAAGACATAATTTTTTTAGTCAGGCTTGTCACGGTCGAGGCGTGCATTGTAGCGGCGAAACGCCTGACCGGCACCCGTGTGGTGCCCGATGGTGTTTCGGGTAGGCCTGACCTGCCTCAACCCCTGTGGGAGCGAGCTTGCTCGCGATAGCGGTGGGTCAGTCAACGCTTGTGCAAACTGACACTCCGTCATCGTCGGAGCGCCGCCCGGAGCAGGCTCGCTCCCACAGGGGCTTTGTATGTATCGCAGCAATCAGGCCTTGGCAGCCATCGCCGTCACTTCGACACGCATGCCTTCCACCGCCAACGAGGCAATCCCGACAGCAGCGCGCACCGGCCACGGCTTGGCGAAGTAGCGCTTGTAGACCTCGTTGAACGCGGCGCGGTCGGCCATGTCGGTGAGGTAGATGGTCAGGTGCATCACGCGGTCCATGGAGCTGCCGGCACGTTCCAGCGCGACCTTCAGCGCTTGCAGGGTGCATTCGCTTTGCAGGGTGATGTCGCCCAGTTCCAGGCTGCCGTCGGCACGGGTGGGGATCTGGGTGGAGACCAGCACACCGCCGAAACCGACGACGTCGGAAGAAATCGAATCGGCATCGAGGTCAGGCGTAAAGGTCAGGTCGTGGTTTGCCATTGGAAGTTCTCTTGCTTGAAAGGGAAAGGCGAGCGCCTTTTGCGCCGCCAGTTTACAGGGCCATTCCCGGCGCGTCGCTAATCCGCAGCACTCGCCTGCGCATGAGCCGAGCCCTCGTCATTGCAAGGGGGAAAACTTCGCCGGCAGGTAGATCGTCGAGCACATGTCGCGCAGTTGCGGGCCGGAGTTTTCCGGCGGCCAGACGCCGTCGGTGACCGCCTGGGTGCGTACCCGCAAGCGCTGCTCAAGGCTGGCCCACGGCCAGATGTGCAGATAGCGCGGCAGCGCGCCGTCGGTGGCATAAAACGCCGCGTACACCGGCGAATATTGCTCGGCGGTCCGCGCTTCAATGGCGTTGCTCCAGCCGTCGAGTGTCGGCTGCAACCCGCTGCTGACCAGGTCGTAGACGCGCAACTCATAGAACGGACCGTGCTGGCCGGCACTCAAGGGTTCGAGGAAGGGAAACAGCGTGTAGTTTTCGATGCGCAGGTCGGTGATGAACTCGTTGACGCCAAACGCCCCGCCCTCCAGCAGGAAACGCTCGCGCTCCGCTTGCCTGAGGTGTTCGTTCCCATAGCCGCGCAGCACGGCAATCTGGTTCAACGGGCCGATCTCCGAGGCCCAGCAGCCCATCAACGTGCCGCCTGCTTTCGGGTCGTCCAGCGCCGCCTCGATCTGCGCCAATGCTTGCACAACCGCGCGCACCCGCACAGTGAAGGTGATCAGTTCAAATAAACGCATAGCGACTCCGCCGACTTGTTTGCCAAAAGCCCACAGCCTAAGGCAGCCCCTGCCGACGGGGTATTGAGACGAATCCCATCGATTACGGCATTTCCCCCAGTATTCCAGGTAATTTCTTTACGCCGGGCAGTCATCGATAATTCACACAACGTGTTCAATGCCTTCACTTAATGGCGCTTGATGCAGGAATGGCGACGAATATGCTGTGGGTACGTTTCCGTGATCTCGCATGACAACAAGAGCCCACACCATGCACAGCCCCAGAACGCTCTACCAGAAACATATCGACAGTCACACCGTCTGCGCCCTCGACGATCAGGGCCACGTGCTGCTGTACATCGACCGCCAGGTCGCCAACGAATACACCAGCCCGCAAGCCTTCAGCGGCATGCGCGACGCAGGTCGCAAAGCCTGGCGGCCGAGCGCGACGCTGGCGGTGGTCGACCACGTCAATCCCACGGCGCCGACACGCGTTGCCGCCATGCCGGACGCCGGCGGCGCCCGTCAGGTGTCCTACTTCGAAGAAAACTGCCGCGACTTCGGCATCGAACTGTTCGATGTGCTGGACAAGCGCCAGGGCATCGAGCACGTCGTGGCCCCTGAACAAGGCTTTATCCTGCCCGGCATGGTCGTTGCCGCCGGCGACAGCCACACCACCACCTACGGCGCCCTGGGCGCCTTCGGTTTCGGCATCGGCACCTCGGAAATCGAACACCTGCTGGCCTCGCAAACCCTGGTCTACAAGTGCCTGAAGACGATGCGCGTGACGGTCAATGGTCTGCTCGGGCCTGGCGTGACGTCCAAGGACATCATCATGGCCCTGATCGAGAAAATCGGCGCTTCGGGCGCCACGGGCTACGCCATTGAATTCGCCGGCCCGGCGATCAGCGACCTCAGCGTCGAAGCCCGCATGACCATCTGCAATATGGCCGTCGAGGCAGGCGCCCGAGGCGCGTTCATGGCGCCGGATGACAAGGTCTTTGCCTATCTGCAACACAAGCCCCGTGCCCCTCAAGGCCAGCGGTGGGAACAGGCTGCTGCGAAATGGCGAGGCCTGCACAGCGACGAAGGTGCGGTGTTCGATCGCGAAGTCACCCTGGATGTCGCGGCACTGGAGCCCATGGTCACCTGGGGTACCAGCCCCGATCAGGCCGCACCGGTGGGCGGGCATGTGCCGGACCCTGCCGCGCAGCCGGACCTGATCCTGCGTCAGGGCATGCAACGCGCCTTGAACTACATGGGCCTGGAACCGGGCATGCCGCTCAGCGACGTGGTGATCAGCCACGCTTTCATCGGCTCCTGCACCAATGCGCGCATCGAGGATCTGCGCGATGTCGCCCGCGTCGTGCGCGGCAAACGGGTGGCGGCCCACGTGCGGGCCATGATTGTTCCCGGTTCGACGATGGTGCGTGACCAGGCCGAAGACGAAGGGCTGGCGCAGATTTTCCTCGACGCCGGTTTTGAATGGCGCCAGTCGGGTTGCTCGATGTGCCTGGCCATGAATGACGATGTGCTCGCCCCCGGTGATCGCTGCGCCTCAAGCACCAACCGCAACTTCGAAGGCCGGCAAGGCGCCGGTGCGCGCACCCATTTGATGAGCCCAGCCATGGTCGCCGCCGCAGCGATTACCGGACACTTGACCGACGTGCGCACCTTCGCGCTGGAGGCTTGAACCATGCAACCTTTCGCTATCGTCAGCGGCAGCGCCGCCCCGCTCCTGGCCGCAAACATCGACACCGACGTGATCATGCCCAAGCAGTTCCTCAAAGGGATTGATCGCAAGGGCCTGGACAAGGGTCTGTTCTTTGACTTGAGGTTCCTTGAGTCCGGCGAACCCGATCCGCGGTTCATCCTCAATCAACCGGCCTGGAGCGAGGCTGCGTTTCTGGTGGTGGGCGCCAATTTCGGCTGTGGTTCGAGTCGCGAACATGCGGTCTGGGGCCTGAAACAAGTGGGCATCCGGGCACTGATCGGCACCAGCTTCGCCGGCATTTTCTACGACAACTGCCAGCGCAATGGGGTATTGGCGATTCAGCTGACCGAGGATCAACTCAAGCAGATTGCCGCGTTGACCAGCAACCCGGCAACGGCTCGAATCAGCGTCAACCTGCCGGAGCAAACCATCGAACTGGCTGACGGCAACGTGATCCCGTTCGAGATCGATGAACTGCGCAAGCATTCGTTGCTGCTGGGGCTGGATGCCATTGGCACCACGTTGCAACGCGCCGAACAGATTCGCCAGTTCGAAGCCCGGCACCTGGCGGAAAATCCCTGGCTGGTCTGATAAGGATCCTGTAGGAGCGAGCTTGCTCGCGATGGTTGTTAACGATAACGCGTGTTTACTGGCTAAACGCGGCGCTCTTGAATCCATCGCGAGCAAGCTCGCTCCTACAGAGGATAATGACGCCGGTGGGGCTGGATGCCATTGGCACCACGTTGCAACGGGCCGAGCAGATTCCTGTAGGAGCGAGCTTGCTCGCGATGGTCGTTAACGAT
>NZ_AKJL01000318.1 GCF_000282355.1 Pseudomonas sp. GM49 | reverse complement strand
CAAGCTCGCTCCTACAGTGACGGCGGCGTGTCGGGCATTTCTGTGTTCGGCGACCGCTCAGGAATGCTTGAACACATTCAGGCCGCGTTGTACCGCCGGCCTGGCTTCGACCGAGTCGAACCAGCGCGAAAGTTGCGGAAGCTCTTTCCATTCCAGTCGATCACGGAACGCTGTGGCGATGGTGAATGCCGAAATGTCGGCCATGGAGAACTGCTCTCCGGCCATGAAACCGGCAGTCAGAAAACTTTCCGCGTAAGTCAGTTGCTCGATCACCCGCAGATCGATGATCGCCGCCGCCTTGTCCTGCCCCGCCTGGTGCAGAAAAAAGGCGGCATGGCTGGGGCCGATGACATCGGTCACGAAAAAGAAATAACGGTCAATCACCCGGATGCGCGCAGGTCCCGGCTGCGCCGGTGCCAGCCGTCCCGGCGCCTTGGCATCGGCGTACTGGATGATGGCGTTGGACTGGTTGATGACCAGCGCCGGCGTTGTCCCGTGATCGACCAGGGTCGGGACTTTCCCGGCGGGATTGAGCGCCAGGAAGGCCGACCCACGATGCTCCTGTGCATACAGGTCGAGCCTGCATGCCGTGTAGGCGATGCCGGCTTCTTCCAGGGCAATCGCGGCCCGCAGACTATTGCCGGTGTTGGCGCCGTACAGCTCGATTTGATCGTTCATGAGTCATTGCTCTTGTCGTGACATACAGGCAGCCACCGAACACTGCCGATGATGTCAGTATGGTGAAAATCCGCTGCACCGATATGCAAAAACAGTGATCGTCCATACCCCTGCACGACAAGGCTTATCCCTCCACGAAAACTACTTTCACCGCGTTTGATAATAGCCTGCCGAAATGTTTTAAGAGTTTCACAAGCCAGTCAGTCAACCCTCACCTCGAACGATTCGCATCACTCATCGAGCGCGCCTGTTGTCGCGTTCGTGTTGAGCGTTGTTGCGTGGGCGGTAATCGGGCCCTGACTGGCGGTGAAACCTTCAAATAACGATAAGAAACACCCAGGAGCACCCTATGTTCAAACGCGCCATTCCCACCGCAGTCCTGCTGGCCACCGGTTCGCTGTGTGCACAGGCCGGCGATTTCGCCGCCCACGGGTTTCTCGAAGACAGCAAGGCCAGCCTCTCGATGCGCACCCTGTACTTCAACAGCGACAATCGCGATGGCGCAGCGGATCCTTCGAAAACCGAAGAGGCGGCCCAGGGGTTTGTGTTGCGCTACGAGTCCGGGTTTACGCAGGGCGCGGTGGGGTTCGGGCTCGATGCCCAGGCGTTGCTCGGCATCACACTGGACAGCGGGGCAGGTCGCCACGTCGGTAGCGGCATGATTCCTTCGGACGGCGACGGCGCGGCCGACACCTGGAGCAGCTTCGGCCCTACGGCGAAAATGCGCCTTGCCAGAACTGAGTTTCGCTACGGCACCTTGCTGCCAAAGTTGCCGATCCTTCTGGCGAACGATGCTCGTGTGTTGCCGCAATCGTTTACCGGCGCGCAGGTCACCTCGAGCGACATCGATGACCTGACGTTGACCAGCGGTGTGCTGGAGCATGCGGTAGGGCGCGCCTCGACGGACCGTACAGGCTTGTCGGTCGCCGGCAGCACGCAGGACAGCAACAAGTTCTACTACGCCGGTGCTGACTACAACCTCACCAGGAATCTGAAGACCCAGTATTACTTCGCGCAACTGGAGGACTTCTACAACCAGAACTTTCTCGGCCTGACGCATATTTTGCCCATCGACAGCGCCAGCTCACTGACCACCGACCTGCGCTACTTCCGTACCACGTCGAGCGGTGCCAACAGCTCTGCCTCCGGCCGCGCACAAGGTTATCGGGTATCGGGTTACACCGACGACAACGACGGTGAAATCGACAACAGCACCTGGTCGGCGATGGTCACCTACACCCATGGGGGACACGCGGTCACGGTGGGGCATCAGCGCGTGAGCGATGGCAGCAATTTCGTCCAGCCCAACCAGGGCAGCCTGGTGGACAAAGGGGCGGGCGGCGGCAGTGTCTACCTGCCCACCGACAAGATGATCCAGAACTTTGCCCGGGCCGGAGAACAGACGAATTTCGGGCAATACACCTACGACTTCGCACCCTTGGGTGTGCCGGGCCTGAAAGCCTCGATCGCGTACTTGAAGGGCAAGGACATCAAGGCGCAAAACGCCAGCGATCAGTCCGAGTGGGAACGCGACATGACCCTGGACTACGTGTTGCAATCGGGCACGTTCAAAGGGGTGGGGTTCACTTTGCGCAATGCCAAATCGAACACTGACGCCGGCCGCAATGTGGACCAGAGCCGGTTCATCATCAATTACACGTTGTCGCTGCTGTAATCACGCCGCCCTGTGGGAGCGGCGGTGCGGCGATCCGACTTGCTCGCGAAGGCGTCAGGTCAGTCGACACCTCTGTTGGATGTGCCGGCCTCGAGACGATGATCAATGCGGACACGTTTTTTGGCCGTTTGGATCTCCTTTTGGCCTGCCTCACGCTGTGAACCGGCCACGCCATCAGCAAGAATCAGACGCGGGTGGCTGAGTCAGCCACCCAAGTTGAAACCACAATCAGAATCTCCACTTCCTTGCCCTTGGCTATTTTCAAGACTGCTGCCGTGTACAGAACATAAAAACCATCGAACTCACGCCACACTTGGGGAAACGATCCATGGACTCAATGAAACGCATGCTGGGCGCCACCGTTTGCGGACTGTCGCTGCTGGCCAGCGCGGTGCACGCCGAACCGCGCGAATTGCGGGTGTACAACTGGGCGGATTACATCCTGCCGTCCGTGCCCAAGGACTTTGCCAAGGACACCGGGATCAAGGTGACCTGGGACACCTTCGACACCAACGAGTCCCTGGAAGCCAAGCTGCTCACCGGCAACTCGGGTTACGACCTGGTGGTGCCCTCCAACCAGTTCATCGAAACCCAGATCAAGGCGGGCGTGTTCCAGAAACTCGACAAGTCCAAACTGCCGAACTGGTCGCACCAGGACCCGGCGTTGCTCAAGCTGCTGGACAAGAACGACCCGGGCAACCAGTACGGCGTGCCCTACATGTACGGCACCGTGCTGATCGGTTTCAACCCGGCCAAGGTCAAGGCGGCGCTGGGCGAGAATGCGCCGGTGGACAGCTGGGACCTGGTGTTCAAGCCCGAGAACATGGAGAAGCTCAAGGCCTGTGGCGTAGCCATGCTCGACTCGCCCTCGGAGATCCTGCCGCTGGCCCTGCATTACCTGGGGCTGGACCCGAACAGCCAGAACCCGGACGACTACGAAAAAGCCAAGGCGTTGATGCTCAAGGTCCGCCCTTACGTCACCTACTTCAACTCCGCCAAGTACATGACCGACATCGCCAACGGCGATATCTGCGTAGCCATCGGTTACTCCGGCAGCTTCTATCAATTCGGCAACCGCGCCAAAGAGGCGGGCAACGGCGTGGTCGTCGACTGGCGCCTGCCGAAAGAAGGTGCGCCGATCTGGTTCGACACCTTCGCCATCCCGAAAAGCGCCAGGAACGTCGCCGAGGCCCACGAATTCCTCAACAACCTGCTGGACCCGAAAGTCATCGCACCGATCAGCGACTTCCTCGGTTACCCGAATGCCAACAAGGACTCGCTGGCACTGATCGACAAGGACATCACCGGTAACCCGGACCTGACACCGACCAGCGAGGCATTGAAGACGCTATACGTCGTGCAGCCATTGCCGCAGAAGCTTGAGCGGGTCCGTACCCGGGTCTGGACCAGCATCAAGTCCGATCAGTAACACCGGGATGTTTATGTGAAATCCCTGTATGAGCGAGCCTGCTCGCGAAGGCGGTCTGGCAGTCAATGCAGGTGTCGACTGACCCACCGCCATCGCGAGCAAGCTCGCTCCCACAGGTTTTTGTGTCGAGCACAGGTTTTGTGTACACCCACATCCCCTGTGGGAGCGAGCTTGGTCCGGGCGGCGTTCCGACGATGGCGGCCTGATCGGCAATAAAAGATTTGAAATGTTCGTACAGTTTTTCCTGCGCAGGGCTCAGCGAAAAAACTCCCCCGGTGTTTCGCCGAACTGCTGGCGGAAGGCGGCGATAAACGCCGACGTAGAGTCGTAGCCACAGGCCAACGCGACGTCGGTCACTCGTTCGCCCTGTTCCAGTGGCGTCAGGGCGCCAAGCAAACGCAAGCGCTGACGCCAGGCGCGAAAGGTCAGGCCGGTATCGCGCAGGAACAGGCGACTGAGGGTTTTCTCGGTGACACCGAATTTGTCGCTCCAGTGGCTGAGCGTGGTCTGTTGCTCTGGGTGCGACTCCAGGCTTTGAGCGATTTGCCGCAACCGGCTGTCCTGGGGCAGGGGCAGCATCAGGTCGATCTGGGGGGCCTCAGCCAACTGATCGAGAATCACCTGGGCCAACCGACCGTGTGGACCGTTCTGGTCGTATTCCACCGGAATCTGACTGAAGGCACGGATCAACTCGCGCAACAGATCACTGACCCCCAACACATGACAACCCGGCGGCGCCCAGGTCGAGACGCTGCAATCGATGTACAGGCTGCGCATTTCCGTGCGCGGCGAACTGAACACCCGGTGCGGCATGCCCGCCGGAATCCACACGGCACGCTCCGGCGGGGCGACGAAACGTCCGACGCCGGTCTGTATTTCGAGCACGCCCTGAATCGCATAGGAAAGCTGCACCCACGGGTGGCTGTGGCGCCGGGTCAGGGCGCGATTGGGCAGCGATTCGGTACGGCCGTAGAGTGGTCGTGGCAGGCTGGACAGCCCGGGAATACTGCGCCGGATACTTTTGTCATGTCCTTTAGGCGGCATCGGTGGGCTCATCGGCGTTAGTCGGTAATATCCAGTCACGTTAGAGTCGCTTTCACGTACTGGCAACCCCCGGATGATCAACCCATGACTCGCCCCCGTTTGTTACCCGACAACTTCACCCTGACCCTGATCGGTGTGGTCACGCTGGCCAGCCTGCTGCCCGCCAGCGGTCAGGTCGCGGTCGGTTTTGGCTGGTTGACCAACATCGCCATCGCGCTGCTGTTCTTCCTGCATGGCGCCAAGCTGTCCCGCGAGTCGATCATTGCCGGTGCCGGGCACTGGCGCCTGCATTTGCTGGTGTTCAGCCTGACCTTCGTGCTGTTTCCATTGCTCGGCCTGGCGCTCAAACCGCTGCTGTCGCCGCTGATTGGCAATGACCTGTACATGGGCATGCTGTATCTGTGTGCGCTGCCCGCCACGGTGCAGTCGGCGATTGCCTTTACTTCGCTGGCGCGGGGCAACATCCCGGCGGCGATCTGCAGCGCGGCGGCGTCCAGCCTGTTCGGGATTTTTCTCACGCCGTTGCTGGTGACCCTGCTGCTGAATGTTCACGGCGAAGGCGCCTCGACCCTCGACGCCATTTTCAAGATCAGCGTGCAGTTGTTGCTGCCGTTCATTGCCGGGCAGATCGCGCGGCGCTGGATCGGCAACTGGGTGGCGCGCAACAAGAGCTGGTTGAAATTCGTCGATCAGGGCTCGATTCTGCTGGTGGTCTACGGCGCGTTCAGCGAGGCAGTGATCGAGGGCCTCTGGCACCAGATTCCGCTGCTGGATCTGGTTGGGCTGGTGGTGGCTTGCTGCGTGGTCCTGGCGCTGGTGTTGGTGGCTTCGACCGTACTGGGCAAGGCGTTCGGCTTCAATCAGGAAGATCGCATCACCATTCTTTTCTGCGGTTCGAAGAAAAGCCTGGCGACTGGAGTGCCGATGGCGCAGGTATTGTTTGCCGGTAGCACCATTGGCGTATTGATCCTGCCGTTGATGCTGTTCCACCAGATTCAACTGATGGTCTGTGCGGTACTGGCGCAGCGTTTTGCCAATCGGCCGGAATCGATTCCGGAACTGATGGCTCAGGTCGATCCCTGATAATCCCGGGAACCTGTAGGAGCCAGCCTGCTGGCGATGGACTTAAGCGCGCCGCGTTTATCCAGATCACACGCGTTATCGTTAACGACCATCGCAGGCAAGCCAGCTCCCACAAGGGACCGCGCCCACGCTGAAACTGTAGGAGCCAGCTTGCTGGCGATGGACTCCAGTGCGCCGCGTTTATCCAGTTCACACGCGTTATCGTTAACGACCATCGCTGGCAAGCCAGCTCCTACAAAAGACCGCGCCCACGCTGAAACTGTAGGAGCCAGCCTGCTGGCGATGGACTCAAGTGCGCCGCGTTCATCCAGTGCACACGCGTTATCGTTAACGACCATCGCTGGCAAGCCAGCTCCTACATTACCGCTTGTCCGTCGCCAATGGCGGGGTGCGTGGCGGAATCATGCGTTTGTTCCCTGTCGACTCGAACGCCGATGCCAGGTGCAGCAACGACGAGTCGTCATAAGCGCGCCCGGCAAACGTCAGGCCGACCGGCATGCCGATGTCCGGCATCACGCCCATTGGCACGGTGACCGTTGGCACGCCGAGGTGACGGATGGCGAGGTTGCCGTTGGCGACCCATATACCGTTGCTCCAGGCGATATCCGCCGAATGCGGATCGACATCGGCATTCGCAGGCGCTACATCGGCGACCGTCGGGAACAGCACCGCGTCGAGGCCCAGGCGATCCATCCAGTCTTCCAGATCGATCTTGCGGGTCTTCTCAAGCCCGCGCAGGCCGTCCGGTACTGTGCTGATCTGGTCCCACGGCGTGATGCCCCGCTCGGCCATGCGCACGTATTCGTCCATGCCGGCGACCAGGTCGCCCTCGCGGTTGGGCAGGGTGCCCGGGTCGTGAGGGAAGATCAGCGGGCCGTCGACATCGGCCAGGCGATTCAGTTTCGGATCGCCGTTGGCCTGCAGGAAGTCATCGAACGCCCAGGCGGTCAGGTCCCACAATTCGTGGTGCAGGAATTCCTTGGAGACGATGCCGCGATTGAACACGGTCGGCGCGCCAGGACGATCGCCTTCGCAATTGGAGACCAGCGGGAAGTCCACTTCGAGCACTTCGGCGCCAGCGGCTTCGAGGGCCTTGCGCGCCTGTTCCCAGAGACCGATCACCGACGGGCGGGTGTTGATGCGCTGGCCGGTCGGGCCACCGATGCCCGGCGCTTCGGACGTGCCGGCTTCAGGGTCGGCATTGATGTACATGCGTGGAATGCCGAACTTCTTGCCTTTGAGCGCATCACTGTTCGCCGCCAGCGCGGCATAGGATTGCGGGCGTACCTCGGACGATTTCGGAATGGGCACCCAAGGCTGCAAGCGCCACAGGTCACCACGGGTGTCCGGGTCATCGGCGACCACCACGTCGAGCACTTCGAGCAGGTCGGCCATGGTCCGGGCAAACGGCACGACCACGTCCATGGTCGGGGTCAGCGGCCAGTTGCCGCGTACCGAGATCACTCCGCGCGAAGGGGTGTAGGCGCACAAACCGTTGTTCGAAGCCGGGCCGCGACCACTCGACCAGGTTTCTTCCGCCAGGCCGAAAGCGGCGAAGCTGGCCGCGGTAGCCGTGCCAGCACCGTTCGACGAGCCGGAGGCGAAAGGGGCGGTGAGGTAATCAGCGTTGTACGGGCTCTCGGCGCGACCGTAGACGCCACGCTGCATCCCGCCGTTGGCCATCGGCGGCATGTTGGTCTTGCCCAGGCAGATGGCCCCGGCGGCGCGCAGGCGCTCGATGGTGAACGCATCGCGATAGGCGACCAGGTCTTTGAAAGCCGGGCTGCCCGATGCGGCGGTCAGCCCTTTGACCAGATAGCTGTCCTTGGCGGTGTAAGGGATGCCGTCCAGCGGACCCAGCGTCTGGCCCTTGGCGCGACGGGCATCGGCGGCCTGTGCTTCGGCGAGCGCCTCGGGGTTGCGAACCACGACCGCGTTCAGGGCGGTGGAGGTTTCGGGGCCATCGTAGGCATCGATCCGCGCGAGATAGGCCTGGACCAATTCAACCGAGGTGGTCTGGCCGGATTCGAGCGCTGCACGCAGCTCGGCAATGGAAACTTCGGTGACTTCGATCATGCTGCCACCGCCGATTGCAGGTGGAGGGTCCCAAACACTTCACTTTTCTCGAAATGGACTTTCATATCGTTATTCTCGTTGCACTGTGTGGCACGACAGGGTCGGGTGTTAAAAATACTGAGCACTATTTAGCATTAAACCGGGATTTTAGGAATCCGTTGTCCAATTTATCTTACAGACGACAGAAAAAAGGCCACCACAACCCGACGTTGTGGTGGCCCGAGGGTGACACTTTAGCAGCGGCCCACCGTTGTGGGCCATGGGATCAATGCGCGCCGGCGGCCTTGTTCAGGTCGCTTTCGGCCCATTCGGTGTAGACGCAGGCATCGGCCGTGGCCCAGCGCACGCGCACCGGGTCGCCCGCCTTGAGCGGCATGCCGGCGGCGGAAAGCGCCTTGACCGTCATCGAGGTGCCACCCGAAGTGACCACGCTGCAAGTCTGGCTTTCACCGAGAAACAACACTTCCACGACCTTGGCCGAGACTTCGTTCCAGCCAGCGGCCAGCGGTTCGGCAACGGCCTGTTCGTTACTCAGGGCCAGGGCTTTTTCCGGACGCACCATCAGCAGCACGTCCTGACCGGTTTGCAGGCCGGCTGTGAGGCGGATCGACAGCGCCTGGCCTTCGAAGGTCGCCACCGCATTACCCTGGGCCTTGAGCTTGAGGAAGTTCGAGTTGCCGAGGAACGAGGCGACAAAGGCGTTCGGCGGATTCTGGTACAGGTCATAGCCACTGCCTAGGCCAACGATCTTGCCGTGGCTGAAAATCGCGATGCGCTGGGACAGGCGCATGGCTTCTTCCTGATCGTGGGTCACGTAGACGATGGTGATGCCCAGGCGTCGATGCAGTTGGCGCAGTTCGTCCTGCAAGTCTTCGCGCAGCTTTTTGTCCAGCGCGCCCAGCGGTTCGTCCATCAGCAGGATACGTGGTTCGTAAACCAGCGCGCGGGCGATGGCGACGCGCTGCTGCTGGCCACCGGACAGTTGCGAAGGGCGGCGATGAGCAAATTGTTCAAGCTGCACCAGCTTGAGCATCGCATCGACCCGGCGTTCGCGCTCGGCGGCAGCCAGTTTGCGGATGGCCAGCGGGAAGGCGATGTTGTCGCGCACCGACAGGTGCGGGAACAGCGAGTAGCGCTGGAACACCATGCCGATATCGCGTTTGTGCGGCGGCACGTTGATCAGCGACTGGCCATTGACCAGGATCTCGCCGCTGCTCGGCGTTTCGAAGCCGGCGAGCATCGACAGCGTGGTGCTTTTGCCGGAGCCGCTGGAGCCGAGGAAGGTGAGGAATTCACCGTCCTTGATGTCCAGCGAGATGTTGTCCACGGCGGCAAAATCGCCATAGTGTCTGTTCAGGTTACGCAGGCTGACCAGGGGTTTGTCATTTTGCTGCGCGGAATCTTTGATCACTGCACTCATGTCGTACTCCTGGCGCTCAAGCGCTGATTTCGTTGCGCCGGCGCAGAGCGGCGGCGATCACCATGACCAATACCGAGAGGCCGATCAGCAGCGTCGAAGCGACGGCGATCACGGGCGTCAGGTCCTGGCGCAAGGTGGTCCACATTTTCACGGGAAGGGTTTGCAGGGTCGGGCTGGCCATCATCACGCTCAGTACCACTTCATCCCACGAGACGAGGAAGGCGAAGAGGGCACCGGCGACCATGCCCGGGCGGATCGCCGGGAAGGTCACCTTGTACACCGCTTGCAGGCGCGAAGCTCCACAGATCACTGCCGCATCTTCAATTGACTGATCGAACAGCTTCAGCGAGTTGATGATCGAGATGATGGTGAACGGCAACGCGACGATGACGTGGCTGACCACGAACGCGAACATGGTCCCGGTGTAACCCAGTTTCAGGAACAGCGCGTACACCGCCACGGCGATGATCACCAGCGGCACGATCATCGGCAGGGTGAACAGGCCGTAGAGCATTTCCCGGCCGGGGAAACGGCCGCGCACCAGGGCGAAGGCGGTCGGCAGGCCCAGCGCGACGGCGAAGAACGTCGTCAGCACCGCCACCTTGAGGCTGGCCATCGCCGCGTTCATCCAGTCGGCGTTGGAGAAGAACTGGCCGTACCATTTCAGCGTCCAGCCCGGCGGCGGGAACACCAGCCATTGCGACGAACCGAACGACAGCAGCACGATGAACACGATCGGCAACAGCAGGAACAGACCGATCAGTCCGGTGGTGGCATACAGGCCGAAGCGCATGCGCCGGCTCATGGCATTGGGGGTCAGGAGCATGACGGCTTACCTCGCGTTGCTGGCGCCAACCGGGGATTCCGGCTGAAGCTTCAGGTAGAAGTAGAACAGCACCAGCGTGATCACGATCAGCAACGCGGCGCCAGCGCTGGCCAGGCCCCAGTTGAGGAACGACTGCACCTGCTGAATGATGAACTCGGGCAGCATCATGTTCTGCGCACCGCCCAGCAGCGCCGGGGTCACGTAGTAACCGAGGGACATCACGAACACCATCAGCCCGCCGGAAAACAGCCCCGGCCGGCACAGCGGCAGGAACACCCGGAAGAAATTGGTCCAGGGGCTGGCGCCGCAGATCGAGCCGGCCTGCAGGATCATCGGGTCGATGGCCTGCATGGTCGCCTGCAACGGCAACACGATGAACGGGATCATGATGTAGCTCATGCCGATCACCACGCCGGTGAGGTTGTGCACCATCTCCAGCGGTTGATCGATGATGCCCATCGCCATCAGCGCCTTGTTGATCACCCCGGAGGCTTGCAGCAACACCAGCCAGGAATAAGTGCGGGCGAGCAGGCTGGTCCACATCGACAGCAGCACGATGTTGAGGATCCAGCGGCCCCAGCCGCGCGGCACCAGGGTGATTGCCCAGGCCAGCGGGAAGCCCAGCAGCAGGCTGAACAGTGTGACCAGCCCCGCCACCGAGAAGGTGTTGAGCAACACCCGGGCATAGGCCGAGTTGGCGAACAGTTGCTCGTAGTTGCCAAGGCCCGGCACCGGTTCCAGCACGCCGCGCAACAGCAGGCCAATCAACGGCGCCAGAAAGAACAGACCGAGGAACAGCAGGGCGGGGACCAGGTTACTGGCGCCACGCCAACGCTGCTTCAGCGACGGCGAGGGTTGCTTCGCAACGCTCTGGCCGACTGCCGAACCGGCAGCGCCGGTGGCGCTCCCGGAGGCCGTGGATGGACGAGACGCGGTTACCGTCATTTTCATTTGACCAGCCATTCGTTCCACCGTGTCGCGATGGCCGGACCGTTCTTGGCCCAGTACGCGAAATCAAGAGTGATCTGATCCTTTGCGTAAGCGGTCGGCAGGTTAGGGGCCAGCACCGAGTCCAGGCGCGGCACGCTGTCGACGTTGACCGGGGCGTAGGCGGTCAGGTTGGAGAAGTCCGCCTGGCCCTTGGCACTGCTGGCGTTGGCCAGGAACTTCATCGCCGCGTCCTTGTTTTTCGAACCCTTTGGAATGACCAGGATGTCGGCCATGACCAGGTTCTGCTTCCAGCTTACGCCGACTGGGGCGCCGTCTTCTTGCAGGGCATGAATCCGGCCGTTCCAGAACTGGCCCATGCTCGCTTCACCGGAGGCCAGCAGTTGCTGCGACTGCGCGCCGCCGCCCCACCAGACGATGTCTTTCTTGATGGTGTCGAGTTTCTTGAACGCGCGGTCCAGGTCCAGCGGGTAGAGCTTGTCGGCAGCCACGCCATCGGCCAGCAGCGCCAGTTCCAGCACGCCAGGGCTTGGCCATTTGTAGAGGGCGCGTTTGCCAGGGTAGGTCTTGGTGTCGAACAGCGCGGACCAGTCCTGAGGTTTGCTGGCGCCAAGCTTGCCTTCGTTGTAGCCGAGGACGAAGGAGAAGAAGAACGAGCCGACGCCGTGATCGCTGACGAAGCGCGGGTCGATCTTGTCACGTTCAATCACTTTGAAATCGAGGGGTTCGAGCAAGCCTTCGGAGGCGGCGCGCAGGGCGAAGTCGGCTTCGACGTCGACCACGTCCCACTGCACGTTGCCGCTTTCGACCATGGCTTTGAGTTTGCCGTAGTCGGTCGGGCCATCCTGCACCACGGTGATGCCGCTGGCCTTGCTGAACGGGTCGGCCCAGGCCTGCTTTTGCGCATCCTGGGTGCTGCCGCCCCAACTCACGAAGTTGACGCTTTCAGCCGCCATCAGCGCCTGGCTGGTCACGCTCAGCAGTCCCGCAAAAAGAACCGCGGTCGCACGTTTGTTCAACACCATTTTCACGCCCTCATTGTTGTGTTTATGAGCGGGGCTTTCGAGTGCCCGCCTATCGGGAGCATCAGGTCCATCGAGTCAGCTTCGACTGTCCGGTCTATGGAATATCATATTATGGTATTCCAAACTTTGTGCAAGCATTTTGCCGTACCGGCTATCAGCCAAAAATGGAATTTACAGTGTCGATGCATTCTCCCTGTGGGAGCGGGATTGCTCGCGAAGAGGGAGTGTCAGTCAACATCTCGCTGTCAGACATACCGCCTTCGCGAGCAAGCCCGCTCCCACAGGGGATTGCATTCAGCTGAGGATCACTCGGTGAACGGAATACTCTCCACCACTTCCAGGTCGTACCCGGTCAAGCCCGCATACTTCAACGGCGGGCCGAGGTGGCGCAGCTTGCCGACACCCAGGTTTTGCAGGATCTGCGCACCGGTGCCGACTTCCGAATAAATCCGCGACTGCGAACGGCTGAACTGCCGGGGCGGCTGGGTCAATTGCGGCACGCGTTCGAGCAGCGCCTGCGAGGATTCGTGATTGGCCAGCACCACCACCACGCCGTGGCCTTCGGCGGCGACACGCTGCAAGGCGGCCCACAACGTCCAGTTGGTCGGCCCGCTGTATTCGGCGCCGACCAGATCGCGCAACGGATCGATCACATGTACGCGCACCAGTGTCGGTTGCTCACGACGCAAATCGCCCATGACCATGGCCATGTGGACACCACCTTCGATGCGATCCTCAAAGGTGATCAGACGAAAGGTTCCGTGCACGGTCGGCAAGTCGCGTTCACCGATGCGCACGATGGTGTGCTCGGTGCTCAGGCGATAGTGAATCAGGTCGGCGATGGTGCCGATCTTGATCCCGTGCTTGCGCGCGAACACTTCCAGGTCCGGGCGGCGGGCCATGGTGCCGTCGTCGTTCATCACTTCGACGATCACCGAGGCCGGGGTGAAGCCGGCCAGGCGGGCCAGGTCGCAACCGGCCTCGGTATGACCGGCGCGGGTCAGCACGCCGCCCTCCCGGGCGCGTAGCGGGAAGATGTGGCCCGGTTGCACGATGTCGGCGGGGCCGGCGTTGGCGGTGACGGCGGCAGCGATGGTGCGCGCCCGATCCGCTGCGGAAATGCCGGTGGTCACGCCGACGGCCGCTTCGATGGATACCGTAAACGCGGTGCTGAACACGCTGCCATTGCTCGGCACCATCTGCTCAAGACCCAGGCGTTTGCAGTGTTCGTCGGTCAAGGTCAGGCAGATCAGGCCGCGGGCTTCACGGGCCATGAAACTGATCGCCTCGGGTGTGCAGCGGTCGGCGGCCAGCAACAGGTCGCCTTCGTTTTCCCGGTCTTCATCGTCGACCAGCAGGACCATTTTGCCGAGGCGGTAATCTTCGATGATTTCTTCGATGCTGTTGAAGGCCATGCTGGAGTCTCGGTATTTGTTGGATGGGTAATGTGGTATACCATAATACAAAATAAACCGAGAGGTCACTATGAAGGCGTACTGGATTGCTCACGTGGATGTCACCGACCCCGATCAATACAGCCAATACACTCAGCGGGCGCCGCAGGCATTTGCGCTGTATGGCGGTCGGATTCTGGCGCGGGGTGGGCGTAGCGAAGCACTGGAAGGCCGGTCGACGCCGCAACGCAGTGTGGTGATTGAGTTTGATTCCTATGAGCAGGCAGTGGCTTGCTATCACTCGGAGTTGTATCAGGAGGCGAGGGGACACCGCGAAGGCGTGGCGAAGGCCGAAATCATCATAGTCGAGGGCATGCCGCCGCTCTGACCAACACCACTGAACCCTGTGGGAGCGAGCTTGCTCGCGATGAGGGAGTGTCAGTTGACATATATGTTGGTTGATACACCGCCATCGCGAGCAAGCTCGCTCCCACAGGGGGAGTGGGAACTGTCAGCGAATAAAGTGAATCTTCCCGCTGTCATCATTGCCCATGTAAATGCCATACACCCCAGCCTGGCGCTCCTCGATATAACGCTCAAGAATCTGCCGGATCGCCGGGTAGTAGATGCTGTCCCAGGGAATATCCTCGGGCGCGAAGAATTTGTAGTCGAGGGTTTCCGGGCCGTACTGACCGGTGATCTCCAGCGCGATGGCGCGGAAGATGATGTACACCTCGCTGATCTGCGGCACGCTGAAAATCGAGTAGGGCGAGAGGATTTCCGCGCGTACGCCGCTTTCTTCCCAGACTTCGCGCAAGGCCGCCTGCTCGGTGGTCTCGCCGCTTTCCATGAAGCCCGCGGGCAGGGTCCAGGTGCCAGGGCGCGGCGGGATGGCGCGCTGGCACAGGAGGTACTTGCCGTCCTGCTCGATGATGCAGCCGGCAATGATCTTCGGATTGACGTAATGGATGTAGCCGCAGCCGCAGCACATCAGGCGCTCGTGCGTATCGCCCGGCGGCAGCTGTGACCTGAGGTCATTGCTGCCGCACTTGGGGCAAAAGCTCGGGCTGAACACTTCAGCGACCTATGCGCGGTTCTTTCAGCGCGATGGGCAGGGTGATCGCCGGGATGTCGCCGGTTTCTTCCTGCTTGCGCTTGAGGTAGTCCAGGGCCACGGCAGCCGCCGCACGCACGTGGTCGACGCAAGCCTGGTGGGCGGCCAGCGCATCGCCGCTCTTGATCGCTTCGACCATGCGCTCCATTTCCTGGTTACTGGCGCCGCGACGGTTTTCCTGGGACACCGAGGTCGCGCGCAGGTAGCTGATGCGTGCCTGCAACTGGCGCAGCTGAGTGGCTGCGACATGGTTGCCCGAGCCTTCGAGCAGCACATCGTAGAAACCCTGCACCGAGTCGATGACCTGTTGCAGTTCGCCGTCTTTCAACGCCTTGCGGTTTTCTTCCAGGGCTTTTTCCAGGGCCTTGATGTCCTTGGCCTTGGCGCGCAGGGTGAACAGTTGAACGATCAGCCCTTCGAGCACACAGCGCAGCTCGTAGATGTCCACGGCATCGGCCAGAGTAATGATCGCGACGCGCGGGCCCTTGGCATCGGCGAATTCCACCAGGCCTTCGGATTCGAGGTGACGCAAGGCTTCGCGCACGGAAGTACGGCTGACGCCCAGGCGATCGCACAGATCGCGTTCGACCAGACGGTCTCCCGGCAGGAGCTGGAAGTTCATGATGGCGCTTCGCAGTTTATCCAGCACGATTTCGCGCAGGGTAACGGGGTTGCGATTGACCTTGAAGCTGTCGTCGAGTGGCAGGCGTTTCATGGGGTCCGCTCTGATTGTGGCTGTCCATGCAAAAAAGAGCACTTCGATTACGGGAATCCATGTGCTCGGTCAGATCAAACAGCCAAGGGTTAACTGGAGGCCTCGGCATCGGCTTCGGCGAAGGCTTCACGGGCGAGCCGGAAACTGTCTACGGCAGCGGGGACACCGCAATAAATGCCGACCTGAAGCAATATTTCGCGTATTTGCTCACGACTCAGGCCGTTACGCAAGGCGCCGCGCACATGCAGCTTGAGTTCATGGGGCCGGTTGAGGGCCGAGATCATCGCCAGGTTGATCATGCTGCGTTCCTTGAGCGACAACCCCTCACGGCCCCAGACATGACCCCAGCAATACTCGGTGACCATCTCCTGCAACGGTCGGGTGAAGTCGTCGGCGTTCTCGATGGAGCGATTGACGTAGGCTTCGCCCAGCACCTGGGTGCGGATCTTCAGGCCTTTTTCATATTTTTCGTTGTTCATCTGCGTAGCTCCCCTGGGCTCAAAGGCCGCCCATCAAGGTGTATTTGAGTTCCAGGTAATCCTCGATGCCGTACTTCGACCCTTCACGGCCCAGCCCCGAGGACTTGATGCCGCCAAAGGGTGCGACTTCGGTGGAAATCAGCCCTTCGTTGATCCCGACCATGCCGTACTCCAGCGCCTCGCTCATGCGCCAGGCGCGGCCCAGGTCGCGGGTGTAGCAGTAGGCAGCGAGGCCGAATTCGGTGTCGTTGGCCATCTCGACGGCCTGGGCCTCGGTGTCGAAGCGGAACACCGCTGCCAGCGGACCGAAGGTTTCTTCCCTGGCGACTTTCATCTGTGTGGTGACCGCCGCGAGCACGGTCGGCTGGAAGAAACCGTTGCCCAGCGCATGACGTTCGCCGCCGCACAGCAGTCGTGCACCCTGGGCCAGGGCGTCTTGCACGTGCTCTTCGACCTTGGCCACGGCACGCTCGTTGATCAGCGGGCCTTGGGTGACGCCTTCTTTGAAGCCGCTGCCGACCTTGAGTTGCGAAACCCGCTCGGCCAAACGCGCAACAAAGGCGTCGTGGATGCCGGCCTGCACCAGGAAGCGGTTGACGCAGACGCAGGTCTGTCCGGCGTTGCGGAATTTGGCGATCAGCGCGCCGTCGACGGCACGCTCCAGATCGGCATCGTCGAAGACAATGAACGGCGCGTTGCCGCCCAGTTCCAGCGAGACTTTTTTCAGCGTCGGTGCGCACTGGGCCATCAGCAATTTGCCGATGGCGGTGGAGCCGGTGAACGACAGTTTGCGCACCAGGCTGCTGCTGGTCAGCTCGCCACCGATGGCGATGGCATCACCGGTGATCACATTGAAAATGCCCGCTGGGATGCCGGCCTGTTCAGCCAGCGCGGCCATGGCCAGCGCCGAGAAGGGTGTTTCCGGAGCCGGTTTGACGATGCACGGGCAACCGGCGGCCAGCGCCGGGCCGGCCTTGCGGGTGATCATCGCCGCCGGGAAATTCCACGGCGTGATGGCCGCGACCACACCAATCGGCTCCTTGCTGACGACAATGCGCGCATCGCCCTTGTGGCTGGGAATGGTGTCACCGTAGATACGCTTGGCTTCTTCGGCGAACCACTCGATGAAGCTCGCGGCGTAGAGAATTTCACCCTTGGCCTCAGCCAGTGGCTTGCCTTGTTCGAGGGTGAGGATTTCCGCGAGGGCGTCGGCATTTTCCAGCATCAAGGCATGCCAGCGCTTGAGCGTATTGCTGCGCTCCTTGGCAGTCAGCGCGCGCCAGGCCGGCCAGGCCTTGTTGGCAGCGTCGATGGCCTGACGTGCGTGGTCGGCGCCGAGGTTCGGCACCTGGCCGATCAACTCGCCGGTGGCCGGGTTGAAGATGTCCTGACAGGCGCCATGCGGCGCGTCCAGCCATTGGCCGTTGATGTAGGCCTGCTGACGGAACAATTGCGAGGCTGCTGGGCTCATGCCGGCTCCTGAAAGAAAAGAGGGTTACCTGTAGGAGCGAGCTTGCTCGCGAAAAACCCGAGAACGCCAAGGGCTGTCAGGCAGCACGCGTTATCGTTCACGACCATCGCGAGCAGGCTCGCTCCTACAGGGTCTGTGTTAGGCCAGGGCCGGCAGCGGGCCCAGCTTGCCTTTGTGGTAGATCATCGGCGTCACCGGTTGCTCGGGCAGGATCAGGTTCTTCACCGCGCCGACGATGATCGCGTGATCACCGCCGTCGTATTCGCGCCACAGTTCGCACTCGATAATCGCCGTGGCCTTGGCCAGGATCGGGTTGCCCCGTTCGCTCAAGTGCCACTCGATGCCTTTGGCCTTGTCCTTGCCTTTACCGGCGAAGGCATAGGCTTCGGCGGTCTGGTCGGCGGACAGCAGGTGAATCGCGAACTGCTTGCTGTCGCGCAGCACCGGGTAGGTGTCGGAGCCGTAGTTGGGGCAGAACAGCACCAGTGCCGGGTCGATCGACAGCGCACTGAAGGCGCTGGCGGTGATGCCGACGATGCCGCCGTCCGGGTCCAGGGTGGTGACCACCGTGACCCCGGACGGGAACGAGCTCATCACGTCTTTGTAAATGCCGGGTTCGATCATTTTCCAGGACTCCTAGCGCATCACGAATGGATCAGGCATCGGTGCCTGGGACAGGTTGATCCACACCGTTTTCAGCTCGGTGTAGGCCAGCACCGAATCGATGCCGCTTTCGCGTCCATAGCCGCTGTTCTTGAAGCCGCCGATCGGCGCCATGGCCGAGACCGCGCGGTAGGTGTTGACCCAGATGATCCCCGAGCGCACATCCCGGGCCAGGCGGTGGGCACGGCCCAGGTCGCGGGTCCAGATGCCGGCGGCGAGGCCGAACTGCGAGTCGTTGGCAATCGCCAGCGCTTCGGCTTCATCCTTGAAACGGATGACCGAAGCCACCGGACCAAAGACTTCTTCCTGCATGATCTTCATCGAGTTGCGGTCGCACTCGAACAGCGTCGGTTCGTAGAACCAGCCGTCGCCCAGATTCTCCGGACGCTTGCCGCCCAGGCGCAGGCGCGCGCCTTCGGCGATGGCATCGGCCACCAGTCCTTCGACCACGGCCAGTTGTTGCGCAGTGGCCATCGGGCCCATCTCGCTGCTGTCGTCCTGCGGGTTGCCGATGCGGATGCGTCGGGCGCGTTCCACCAGGCGAGCGACGAACTCGTCGTAGATTTCGTCTTGCACCAGCAAGCGCGAACCGGAGACACAGCTCTGCCCGGAGGCGGCGTAGATCCCGGCGATGGCGCCGTTGATCGCGCTGTCGAGGTCGGCGTCGGCGAAGATGATGTTCGGCGATTTGCCGCCCAGTTCCAGCGACAGCTTGGCGAAGTTCTCCGCGCTGCTGCGCACCACATGCCGCGCCGTCGCCGCGCCGCCGGTGAAGGCGATCTTGCGCACCAGCGGATGGCGGGTGAGGGCGGCGCCGGTGCTCGGGCCGTAACCGGTGACAACGTTGACCACCCCCGGCGGAATCCCGGCTTCCAGGGCCAGGCGCGCCAATTCGAGGATGGTCGCCGAGGCGTGTTCCGACGGCTTGATCACGATGGTGTTGCCCGCGGCGAGCGCCGGGGCGAGTTTGATTGCGGTCAGGTACAGCGGGCTGTTCCACGGAATGATCGCGGCGACCACGCCCATGGCTTCGTGCACGGTGTAGGCAAACAGGTCCGGCTTGTCCAGCGGCAGGGTGCCGCCTTCGAGCTTGTCCGCCAGGCCTGCGGTGTAGTGGAAGAACTCCGGCAGATAGCCCACCTGGCCGCGGGTTTCGCGGATCAGCTTGCCGTTGTCGCGGCTTTCCAGCTGCGCCAGTTGCTCTTTGTTTTCGGCGATCAGGTCACCCAGGCGTCGCAGCAATTTGCCGCGAGCGGTGGCGGTCAGACCGCGCCAGGCCGGGCTGTCGAAAGCGGTCTGCGCTGCCTGCACGGCGCGTTCGACGTCGGCTTCGTCGGCATCGGGCAATTCGGCCCAAGGCTCGGCCAGCGCCGGGTTGAGACTTTGAAAGGTCTTGCCGGACAGGGCATCGACCCATTCACCGCCGATGCACATCTGGAAGCGTGCGAGTGTCATGCAACGATCCCCTTGATCTGGTTTTGTTGGGAGTGCGCGGCCTGCAGAAACTCCAGCAGCAGCTGGTTGACCAGGCGCGGCGATTCTACGGGCATCATATGCCGTTGCTCGGCGAGGACGGCAACGGTCGCGCCGGGAATGCGTTCGGCCAGTTGTCTGGCCATTTCCGGGGTCGAGCCGGGGTCCAGTTCGCCGGTGGCGATCAGCGTCGGCACCCGAATGCTGGCCAGGTCGTCGGCGCGGTACATGTCCTGGGTGGCGAACAATTCGTAAGTGGTCAGGTAACCCTGAGGGTCATTGCCGGCCAGGGTCTGGCGAATCGCGGCGATCTGCGCCGGGTTCGCTGCCTGGTATTCACGGCTGAACCAGCGCGACAGCGCCGCTTCGGCATTGGCGTCCGGCCCGTGTTCGGCGGCCTGACTGGTGCGGGCGATGACCCCCGCGCGCTGTTCGGTGCTGCGGTTGAACACACTGTTTAGCACCACCAGGCCTTCCAGGCGTTGCGGGTAGTGCAGGGCAAACGCCCGCGCTACCAGCCCGCCCATGGAAAAGCCGATGACTGTTGCCTTGGGCAATTGCAGGTGGTCGAGCAGCTCCAGCAACTGGTCGGCATAGCCGAGCAGCGGCGTGCCGATCGAAGGGCGTGGACTGGCGCCATGGCCGAGCATGTCGTAGGCGATGACGCGGTACTTCGTGGCCAGGCCAACGATCTGGCCGCCCCACATTTCTTTGTTCAGGCCCACGCCGTGGATCAAGACCACGGGCTGGCCTTGGCCGGTCGCCAGGTAACTGGTGCCAGCCGGGGTGAGTTCAGCGGTGAGCCGAATCATGGAGCGCTCCTGCAATGCCTTCTTGTTGTCGTTCTGCTGGCCGGTTACTGGGCTTTTTCGGCGGCCAGTTCTTCCAGGTCGATGTAGCGGTTGCCGATGCGCGGGTGCAGGCGGCCGCCGTCGGCGCAACCCAGGACCACGACGATTTCGTCGGCACGCGGTGCGTCTTCAATCTGCATTTCCAGGGTGATGTAGTGCGAACGCAGGCCTTCGTCGTCCTTGTGCATCATCGGGATCTGGATCGAGGTGCCCGGGCCGCCGCGCTTGTTGGTGAAGCTCAGGTAGCTCTTGGCCTTGACCGCTTCGCGGTAGTGGTTGCCGAAGCGCAGGGTGTGGATCACCGCCGAAGCGTGCTCGATTTCGCCATCGGCACCGACCACGGCAGCCTTGCCGTAAGCCTCGATTTTTTCAGCGCCGCCAATGATGCCCACCAGGCGCTCGACCATCAGTGCGCCGAGGTCGGAGCAGTTGGCGCGGATCTGTGGTTTCAGGTCTTCGACGAAACCGTTGCCCAGCCAGGGGTTCTTCATCACCACGGCCAGACCGACCATGGTCACGGGCTTATCGGTGGCTTTGCCGCCTTCAATAAAGGTTTCTTCGACATAGCTGACGATCTTGCGGATTTCGAAACTCATGAGCTGCTCCGTAGAGGTTTTGGGTGTCTGTGCGTCTGATGGTATACCATAATACCGGAAGCACAAGTCCCCGAACGGAGTTTCTGGCTGGATGGCGATAAAAAGGAGCCAGGCGAGGCGCTACTTGTGGCGGGGAAGACTTTTAAAAGACGTAAAAAAACCCGGCTGGTGAGGCCGGGTTTTTCGTCGAGTCTTGCGTTACCGCCCTGCATTCAGGCGGTGCGGTTCTGGATCAGGCGGTCGGAACCACCTTCGGCTACGCGGTTTTGCATCAGTTTGTCGGAACCATCAGCAGCAACGCGGTTGCCATTCAAGTGATCGGAGCCGTCAGCGGCAACGCGATTGCCATTCAGGTGATCGGAGCCATCAGCAGCAACGCGATTGCCATTCAGGTGATCGGAGCCATCAGCGGCAACGCGATTGCCATTCAGGTGATCAGAACCGTCAGCTGCAACGCGGTTCTCGATCAGACGATCCGAACCACCTTCAGCCACACGGCTTTCAATCAGACGATCCGAGCCGCCTTCAGCGACTACAGGTTGAACAGAGGTCGCGGCAAAAGCGTTAACTGCAAAAACCGAGAAAGCGATGCTGAGGAGGGTCTGGCGTTTCATGATCGTGTGCTCCGGGGTGCTTATGGGGGGGTATGGAGCAGATGTTACGCCGTGGATTTTTTAAGAGAATTTCATTGAATCAATGGTGACTATCGACGTAGTCAATGGATGTCGCGCGGTGCACGGCTATGACGTTGCTGGAGCGGTACCCGCCGCCCAGAGCCTTGATCAGGGCAATCTCGCTTTCCAGCCGCTGCCCCTGCAACAAGGCAAGGCCGCTATGTTCGGCCAGCAGCGGCAGGTTCGACTCAAGCGCTGTAACCCTGTCCAGCAGGCCGCGCTGATAATGCGCCGTGGCGCTGTCGCGATTGAAGCGCATATTGCCGATGCGCGATTGCTGCAGCTGCTCTTGCGTCTCCAACCCCTGCTGCTTGCTGCCGGCCACGGCGACATCGCGCACGGCGTCGAGTACGGCCTGGTTGTACTGATACACCAGGCCATTGCTCAAGCTACGGGCATTGGCCAGTTCGGCATTGAGGCGGCCGCCGTCGAAGATCGGCAGGGTCAGCCCCGGTATGAGGTTGATCTGCCGGCTGCCATGGGCCCACAAATCGCCCATGTGCAGGGCGTCGGCGCCGTAAAAGGCCTTGATATCGAAGCTGGGGTAGAAGGCCGCCTTGGCTGCGTCGATGTTCGAATAGGAAGCCTGCACCAGCCATCGCAAGGCCTGCAGGTCAGGCCGCCTTGCCAGCAGTTCGTAACCCAGGCTATCGGGCACCCCATAAACGTGCTCCGGTAACGTGCGCGGGGCCAGCGGCAAGGTGACGTCGGCCCCCACGCCGAGCAGTGCCCGCATGGCCTCGCGCAGTTGCCATACCTGGCTGCGCAGGGAGACAACCTGGCGATCGATCAGTGCCTGGTTGCTCAATGCCTGCTGTTTCAGCGGCTGCGACTCCAGACCACGCTCGATGCGTGCCTGGTGCGCGGCCACCACCTCGGCGGTGATGGCCGACATGTGTTGCAAGTCGTCGAGTAGCTGCTGTGCTGTCTGGATCTGGAAATACAGCATGGCCACATTGCTCGAGACCTCAAGTTCGACCCAGGCCTCTTCAGCCTGACGCGCATTGTGAACCCCCAGGGCGGCGTCGACCTGGGCTCGTTGGCGTCCCCAGAGATCCAATTGGTAGACACCACCGAGACCCACCACACCCTCGGTGTACCAAGGGCCGGTAAGCCCAAGGGCTGGCTCGTTCCGGGCGAATGGTCCGAGGAAACCGTTGGCGGAGACGTGTTGGCGGTTGACCAGCGCGATTAACTGGACTTGCACGCCCGTCAAGGATTTCACCGTGTCGGCCTGGGCCCTGGCCTGGTCGATATGACTGCGGGCGATCGCGATGCCGGGGGCTTGGGCGAAGGCCATTTCAATCAGTTGGTTCAGTTGCGGATCTTCGTATCGCGTCCACCAACGCGCCTCGGGCCAACCGTCGCGGGCCAGGTGCAGGTCGTCAGCCAGACGTAGCTCGGCCGGGTCCCGTTGCGGTGCCAGGCTGCCTTCTTCGCGGATCAGTGCACAGCCACCCAGTAGCAGGCACAGGCCGAGCAGCCATGCACAATGAGCGTGTCTGTTCATGGGCTCGGCTCCGAGAGGGCACCTTGCTCATAGCATCGCCAGTCCGGTAGCGAATCCAGCAGGTGGTGCAGCGTTCGCAGGTCATGCAGCAGGGCTTCGGTGTTAGCACTACCCTCAGCCGTCGTAAAGTCGAGCGCAGGCAAGGCCTCAAGCGCTGTGCCCCGGGTTTGCAGGTGCAGGGCATATCGCTCTAGCCAGTCACTCATTTCCTGTTGCTGCTCGTCCAGCCAGCGCTGCGTTGACGCCGGGAGCTGTGCTTCGAGCACTGCCCGATTGCGCTGCAATTGGCCAGTCAGCAGGAGGACCTCCCGCGCCTTGGCGAGCAGCGTCTGGGTGAACAGTGTCAGCTCCTCATGCTCGCCCTGATGCCAGCCGGGCTCCAGGGCCACCCGCGCCAGCATGGCCTCGCACTCGGCGAGCTGGCCCCAGCTGCGCAGGCTCTGTCCGTGCAGGCGGTCGGTTGTTTCTCCAGGTCCCAGCGCCGGCAAGCACAACAGCGCGGCAATCCCTTGCAGGACTTCGGCCAGACGCCGGCGCAGACCGTCGCCTTCGCTTTCCGGCCAGAGCACGCCATGCACCAGGGTGCTGACCAACACCCCCAGCAGGATACCTACCAGCCGGTCGCGGATTTCCGTAAGGTCGATGCTCGGGCCAAACTGTTCGAGCAAGGCCAGAGCGAAACAAAACATGATCTGCAGACCGGCGTAACTGATGCGTTCGGAGCCCGCGGCCACCCATGCACCGAGGGCGATCACCGGCAGGCTCATGGCTAGCAGGCCGACCAGCGTCTCGATGTGCGGGACAACGAAGACGATACACAATAGCGCCAGTGCACTGCCCACCAGGCAGCCACCGATCCGCAGCAAGCTCTTCTGGGTCGAGGCGCCGAGGCTGGGCAAGGCAACGATGACGCAAGTCAGCATCACCGTGTGGATACCCGGCCAGTTCACGCCGTTGTAGAACACGTAGCAAATCAGCGTGGCCAGCCAGGTCTTGAAGGCAAAGAACAGGTAATTGGGGTTGCTGAAAGCATCGCGTACCAGCAGGGGCTCCCTGGCTGTCGGAGCACCGGATGGCGTGGCATGTTCGGTAATGGCCAAGGCGCGCAAGGCATCGCGCATTTCTTCCAGCGCAGGGGGGGCCAGCAAGCGTTGCAAGGCTTGACTGTGCAGTACTCGTGGCTGCGACAAGGTGTCGTTATCGATGGCTGCGGCCAGGGCCGCGCAATCCTGCCGCAACGCCGCAAGGGCCTCGGTGTCATTGCAGTCGGACACCAGCGCGGCAGCCGCCGCATACAAACGGGAAACGCAGGTGATCAACGCCAGTTGGTCGATCTCCCGGGGGCCTTTCACTGAGCCGCGCATGCTGGCGTACTTCAATAGTTTGTGCAGGCTGAGCAACCCCTGCTGGACTTCTACCGCGCCGATCCGCGCCATATCCAGATGCCCCTCACCTGACGCGGCCAGACGCCTGTCGACCTGCGCCAGTTGCCTGCGCATCGTCTCGCGCAATTGCCTCTTGGGCTCTTTGGGCAACAACACGGTATTCACCAGCAAGGTCACCAGGATCGGGTAGACCACCGCCATCCACACCCACAGGCAGGCGCGCAGTAGCAGCTCCGGTTGGGTATTGAGGTCCACCAGGCTCTGCACGTAAATGGTGACGATGGCCACCACGAAGAACAGTGGGCCGAGGCGCGTAGCACGCATGGCGAACATGCTGATGAGGAACACCACGCTTGCGCAGAGGATGCGCAGCAACGGGTAGCCATAGGTGAACTTGAGCAGGAGGATGGCAATGCCGATGGCGATGGTTGCGCTGACCATGAACAGGATGCCGACCATGCGCGTGAGCATCAGATTACTCTGACTGACGAAAAACACGATGATCAGCGACAGCGCCAGCAGCGGCACTTCCAGGCTCATGGAGAGGATGATCACCAGAGCGCAGGCCAGCACATTGCGCAACAGTGCGTTGCCCCGCCCCGGAAAGGGCGAAAGCTCTGTGTCAAGGAAGCGCCAGAAGCGTCGCTCCCAGGTTAACGCTGCACTCATTACGGCGAGTCCTCATCCTGACCGGCATGAATCAACGCCACGGCCGATGCACCGATGCGAAACAGGTCCGGATCGGGTTTATCGACGCGGATGCGTACCGGAAAACGCTGTGCCACCCGCACCCAGTTAATGGTCCGCGCGACCTTCGGCAGCCCTGCGGCCTGGGCGCCGCCGTCATCAGGGAACACGCCGAAACCAATGGAATCAACGGTGCCGCTGAAGGTGCGGTTGCTGTCGCCCATCAGGTAGAGGGTGCTGCGGCTGCCGTT
>NZ_AKJL01000317.1 GCF_000282355.1 Pseudomonas sp. GM49 | reverse complement strand
TGGTGTCCAAAATTAGTTGACCAGTTCAGCCTGCTCGCGAAGGCGACATCAAGTACAGCTAGATTTTCGCTACTGCCAAGGCTTCGGCTCCCCCACCAACCGCCCCTGCACCCCATAAACCCCCATCTCCCGAATCACCGCCAGCTCGCCCTCGGTTTCAACCTGTTCGGCAATCAACGGCAAATCGATGCTATGGGCCGCACGCTGAATGGCTTCGATGAACAGACGCTTGTCGCTCTCCTGATCGATCGCGCGGATGTAGCTGCCGTCGATTTTCAGATACGCCAACCCGAGCCGGGCGAGATTGCCAATCATGCTGAAGCGCCCACCGAAATGTTGCAGGCTCAACGAGAACCCTAGCCCACGCAATCGCCGCGTCAGGTCTTCAAGCATGGCTTGCTCCGGCAATTGTTCTTCGCCGATTTCCAGGGTCAGCCGCGACCCAAGATGGGAATGCGAGCGCAGCCGTTCGAAAAGTGCATTCAAGCCCTGCGGGTCTTCCAGCGTCGCCGATGACAGGTTCAGCGCCAGCGGTGCTTCGTGATCGGCCATCTGCTCCAGCACCAATTCCAGCATCAGGTGATCCAGTCGCGCAGTCCAGCCGAACCGCTGCAACCACGGCAGGAAGCGCCCGGCCGGTATGCTTTGGCCCTGATCGTCGATCAGGCGTGACAGTACTTTGTGGTGCAGCACTCGTTGTGTGTCCTGGCTGGCCACCACCGGCTGGAAAAATAACTTGAATTGCCGCTGCTTCAGCGCCCGATCCAGTAGGTTGTGCCAGGCATGCTGGTCATCGCCGACACAGGCCAGGGTGCTTCGATCCAGACAGACCCAATTCGAATCAACCTGGCTTTCGGCCTGCGCCAATGCCTGATCCGCCAGCCCGAGCACTGCTTGCGGCACGTCACCATGGACAAACGGCGCCAACCCGATCGCGGCGACCGAGACCACGTCGGTGGCGCCGGTCGCATGCAGGCTGGCCAGGGCTGTGTCGAGGTGCTGCGCCAGTTGCAGTGCTTCTTCGCGCATCAGCCCAGGCGCCAGCACGGCAAATTCGCCACCCCGAATCCGCGTAACGAGGTTTTGCGTTGCCGGATATCGGGCGCATTCGCGCGACAGCTGCTCGCCGACCGCCCGCAGCAATTCGTCCGTGCGTTGTCCGCCCAGGCGCTGGTTGAGGCCCGCCAGATCCTGAACCCGCAACAGAAGCAAGTAACCGGAGCTGGCCTGTTCAGGGTTGCTCACCCGCGCGTTCAATTGCATCTCGAAATAACGACGGTTGGCCAACCCGGTCAGGCTGTCCTGATAGGACTCGACCCGCAGTTTTTCACTGCGCTCGGCCTGTTCCTGAAACAGCGCCTTGAGCTTCTCGACCATCTGGTTCATGGCCTGCACGACCCGGCGAAGTTCGGGGGTGCGCGGCAGTTCCGGCAGGCTGAGGAATTCCCGGCGGGCGATGGCGTGGGATTGCTTGACCATGTAATCCAGCGGTCTCAATTGCTGACGCAGCAACAGCGCGCCGAGTACCGCACTGACCGCGCCACATAGCAGCAACCAGCTCAGGCTGCCCAAAGCGCTTTGCCACAACTTGGCCAGTGCGAACATCGGGTGGCTGACGACCTCGACCCGGGCAGCCTGCTCCCAGCCACGGCTGACGATCGCATCACCACCGGCGGGTTCCAGGCCGATCAGTCTGACGAACCAGTCCGGAACATTGTTCACCGCCGGGATCCCCGTGCGCTCAACCAGGGTCTGGTCGGTCTTCAGATCGACCACGCGGATGCTCGCGTAGTAACCGCTGTCGAAAATCGAGCTGACCAGCAACTCGACCATCGCCGGGTCGTCGATATTCGGTGTCAGGGAAAGCGCCAGCGCCGTCGCGGCGTCCTGCGCATGGGAGCGCAACTGGTTGACGTACTGAGTACGCGAGCTCTCCAGACTGACCATGAAACTGCCGGTGAAGGCGACCACCAGGAACAGACAGATAGCAATCAACAGCTGTTTGAACAAAGACATCTGAGCACGTGCTCCTAGTTAGTCGTCTCGACCGGGAATCCTTCGGCCTGCATTTTTTTCAACACATCCTGCCAACGCGAAAGGCGTTTGGTATCGCCGGCCTTTTTATTGCCCTTGGCGCCCGGTAACCACAGTCCCTCTGCATTGAAAGAGTAGACCGGCAGCAAATCCTTTCGTTGGCTGGCCGGCTTGATTGCATCAATCAGGCTGTCAAGCACCAGGGGCTCGGCCTCCGGACTCGAGTAGTAGGTCAGCACCATGTGCGCGCGGTTCTGGGTCAGTGCCTTGACGTAAGTAATACGCAGCTTTTCACTGGCTACACCGAGGTGACGCAGGCTGAAGTACTTGGCAATAGCGTAGTCTTCACAGTCGCCGGCGCCTTTCCACAGGGCTTCGATCGGGGTTTCCCAGTAGTCGACTTCATGCCACAGATCGATGTCTTCAACGTATCGCAGCTGTTTGTTGAAGAAGCGATTGACCACGTTGAGTTGTTCCAGCTCGCCGAGCTGCTTCTGACTGGCCAACAAGTATTGCCAATCATTAATGCGCTGCTGACCTTCTCCCAAAGGTCCGTACAATGCCTGCGCCCGCCGGCTGATCAGGGAAAAGTCCCAATCGGCACTCAAGCTGCCCAGCATCACGCCAGCCAGCAGCAATGCGCCGCACAGCCAGCGTAAAATCCGGGGGATTGTTAAACTTGCCACCAATGCGAGGCATCCTGGATAGGCAGGAGGGAGTCGTTTGAATGGTGAAGGTTAGACCGTGAAAAGACCATGGCACAGTGAGATCACTGGCTGCGCTAAACTTCAAGAAAGGCACTCGAGAGCTTGTTTGACAAGCCGTCGGTCAGTTACTAGTGTCATTTGGATCCAAAAAAATCTCCATCAATCAGGGTGCGTTTAGTGACACAAAAGCCCAACCCTCTCAGCAGTATCAAGGTCAACGGGCCGATTCCCGCTCATATGGCACGCTCGGTGATTGAAGAAACCCTGCGCGCAGCGATACTTGACGGACGCATTCCTTGCGGTGCGGCCCTGCGCCAGCAAGACCTCGCCGACCTGTTCGGCGTCAGCCGCATGCCCGTACGCGAAGCCTTGCGCCAGCTCGAAGCACAATCGTTGCTCAACGTGATTGCCCACAAGGGTGCCGTGGTCGCGCCGCTGGTCCAGGGCGATGCCGTGGAAACCTATGCGCTGCGCATCCTGCTGGAATCCGAAGCCCTGCGTCTCTCGGTGCCACTGCTCCAGGACGAAGATCTCGAACAGGCTGCCCGTTACATCGACGAACTGGAAACGCAAAACGACTACACCGAAATCGGACGGCTCAATCGCCTGTTCCACATGACACTTTACAGCCGGGCGCCCAATCGTCGGCTGTTGAAACTGGTCGAAGACGGCCTGATCGAAGAAGAGCGGTTCCTGCGTTTCAACCTGGAAGCCATGGGCCTGGGCAAACTGTCCCAGGACGACCATCAGGCACTGTTGCGGGCCGCCGAAGACCGGGACGTCGAACGCTCCGTGAAACTGCTCGAACATCACCTGAACCGAGGGGTCGAGGTCATTACGCGCTATCTCAACAGCCCTGAAGTCCAGGCCAGAAACAAGTTGAAGTAACCCGCAGCGGCATATCCGGGGAAACGTACCGAACGGTTCACCCTCGCTTGCCGCGCATTCCCCGAAGTGCTCCGCCCTCGCGGCGCCATACCGCGCGCCAACGCCCCGCCGTCTTCAAACCTGAGCATTGCAACGATTGCGTGATGCCTCAGTAATGGCGGCCGCCTCGATTTACGCCCACTCTGGGTAACCAGGACACCATAAAACGGGGGGACGCTCCGTGCGAATGGCGTAACCCCCACCCCCAGAAGCAAAGGAAGGAGCCTCATCACGGGAACGGAAGGATCGGCATCACTCGCGACCCACTTCCCCCCTCAGACACCCCCAAACGACGCCCGCTTAAAAGTTACTTCGAGTGAGGCATTCACTCTTTATTCAATTCTGACTTATATAAGCCGGAAGGAGTAACTACGCCAAAATAAAACTTATATAGAAAGTTTTATTGGAACTTATCATTCATAAAAAAGTTGAATATCAAAATAATACCGAAACAACTTGATTGACACTTTATATGTGTATTAGCTTTTCTTCGCTGCCAGCCACAAGCGGCAACAAAGCCTCAGTTACTCGGCATCCATAGCACTTAAAAAGATCAATTCGTTTGAGGTACCCGTTCGCCAGGAGAAAATTTCCAACGAACTTAAGTGCTTGATCACTTCTCACCTCAGTTCATTTACAGGCTCATCCATGAAACCAACTAAAGAACGTCTGATTCAAAAAAAAGCCGAACTTAGCGAACATCCGATTTTTTCTGAAATACACTCGCTGCCGGTCCTGCGACGCTTCATGGAAACCCACGTGTTTGCCGTATGGGACTTCATGTCGCTGACCAAACGCCTGCAACAGGAACTGACCTGTGTGCAGTTGCCCTGGTTGCCGCCGCAGGACCCCCAGGCAGCGCGGTTGATCAACGAGATCGTGCTGGGTGAGGAGTCGGATGATCGCCCGGACCAGGGTCACTACAGCCACTTCGAGTTGTACCTGGATGCAATGCGCGAAGTCGGCGCCTGTACCGTTGCCATCGAACGCTTTGTGGCCCTGCAGCAAGAAGGCGTGAGCTACGACGTGGCCTTGCAGAGCGTCAACGTCGATCCGGCGGCCGCACATTTCGTTCGCCATACGCTGCACACCGCACTGCATGCGCCGGGTCACAGTGTAGCGGCGGCGTTTCTGCACGGTCGCGAGAGCGTTATCCCGCAGATGTTCCAGCGCATCCTCGACGATTGGGGTATCGGCATCGAGCAGGCACCGACCTTCCGTTACTACCTCGAACGGCACATTGAGGTCGACTCCGAGGATCACGGCCCGGCGGCGGAAAAGCTCCTGTCGCGACTGATCGATAGCAACCCGCAACGGCAGGAAGACGTGTATGCCAGCGCCATCGCTGCCGTGGAAAGTCGTATTGCGCTGTGGGACGGGTTGCGCCTGAGCATGAACGAATCGGTTGCGCAGGTGAGCGCATGAACGCCGCCGACTACCAATCCTTCGCCGACGCCTGGGAGAACCGCGCGACCATCCGCACCCGCCCGCGCCGCGTGCTGGAGAACGACGACAAACTGATCTACCCCTTGAGCCGCCAACCGTTGGTGCTAAGCGAAACCTTTCTGCGCGAATGCCCGGAACAGCGCGACTTTGCCTTGGTGCAGACGCTCTACAAGTTCATCAACGACGTAGTGATTTTCGAAACCGAGATCGTCGACAAAACCGCCCGCAGCATCGCCAAGAATCGCTTCGCGGTCGAGTTCCCGTTCGCCTGTCGCTACGACGCCATGACTGTCGTAGTGGACGAGGACTACCACGCGCTGGTGGCGATGGATTTCATGCAACAGACCGTCGCCATGACCGGCATCGCCCCGATTGAGTTGCCGGATGAGATCGAGCTGAGCCGAGCGATACCGGCGGCCGTGGCGCTCGCACCGGAGCACCTGCGTAGCGCTGTAGAACTGATCTGCGTGGCCATCGCCGAAAACACTGTGACCGGTGATGTCGCCGCGTTCGCCAAGGACGACACGGTCAAGCAATCGATCAAGGGTCTGATGGCCGATCACTTGCGGGACGAGGGGCGTCATTCCGGTTTTTGGGCGCGGCTGGTGCGCATCTACTGGCATACCGCAAGTGCAGACGACCGCCAGTGCATCGCGCAGATCCTGCCGGTGTTCATTGGCCATTACCTGACCAACGACATCCAGAAATCCTTCGACTTCCGCTTGATCGACGCATTGCAGATCAACGACACGGCACGCCACGCACTCAAGAGCGAAGTGTCTGCGCTGGCGTTCCCGATCAATCGCCATCACCCATTGGTGGCCAACATTGTGCGGTTTTTCCACAGCAGTTCGCTGCTCGATTCGCCGTGCGTACAAACCGCCCTCAGCGACTACCTGGTTTGACGAGGAGCCATCATGAGACGACTCGACATTTTGCTCACCGGACAAAGCAAGGCACTGACCGACCTGGCGCTGGAACTCGAACAACACGGCCACTCACTGACGCGGATCTGCGCGCTCGACGACATGCCTGGACAGGCTGATCTGCTGATCGACGATGACACGTCGCTTCAGTTCACCTGTCAGGCGCCACGACTGACATTGCAATTGGGTCTTGGCGTGCCACAGGCGTCCGGCCTGCCATCGCTGGACTTGTTGTGCTGCCATGGCTCAACGCTGCTGACTCGTGTACCCATCGCCGATGAACCGTCGGGTAACGGCCAGGCTTTACATGTGCAGGCCGTGACAGCACTGGTTGACCACGTGGCGCTGCTGGTCAGCCGCTACTCGCGTGATGCCGACTATTTTCGACTCGCCGAACCCGCCGTTGCTGCCCGTTACGAGCGCATCGAGAGCCTGCGGTTTCTGGACAGCCTCGCGTTCGTGCATCGCCTGAATGCCACCGCCGACCCACGACTGCAGCAACTCGCGCAAACGCCGATGATCGAAAAGCTGGAACAACAATGCATCCAGAGCGCGAACCGTCCGGCCTTGAGCATTTCCGGGAGCACCCTCGACTATCACCAACTGCACGCCCAAAGCCGCGCCATCCAGCAACGTCTGCGACCGCTGCTGGTTCAGCATCAAGGCCCGGTAGTCATCGGGATCTGCCTGCCCAAATGCAGCGCGCTGTATGCGGGAATCCTGGCGATCCTGGGCAGCGGCGCGGTGTACTTGCCGCTGGAGCCGAGCCATCCGCTTCAACGTCAGCAGTACATCCTGTCGAATGCCGGCGCGGTGTTGTTGCTGCATGACGGCGAGCATCCCCTGGCGAGCGAGATGCCAGGGCTGGACATCAGCAGCATCGATGTCCATGACGCAGACCTCACTCAACCGTTGATGCGCCAACGCCCCGACCTCAATGCGCCATGCATGGCGCTCTACACCTCGGGCACCACCGGCCATCCCAAGGGCGTGCTGCTCAGCCAAGCCAACCTCGCGCACTTCACCCACTGGTACGCCGACTATGTGCAGTTGACCAGCCAGAGTCGGGTGCTGCAGTTTTCTTCGTTGGGTTTCGACTCATCGCTGATCGACATCTTTCCGACCCTGATGCAAGGCGCGGAGCTGGTCGTGCCCGGCGAAGACCAACGCCGCGATCCGCTGCAACTGGTGGAACTGATTCGTCATCGCCAACTGAGCCATGCCTTTTTACCGCCTGCCTTGTTGAGCATCCTGCCGCTGGAGCAATTGCAGTGCCTGGATCATGTGATGACCGGCGGCGATGTCTGCGAGCCGTGGGTCATCGAGCAACTGAGCCGTCAGGGCAAGCTCTACAACCTCTACGGGCCCACCGAAGCCACCGTGCTGATTACCGCGCGCAAACTCCAGGCAGACGACAACAACCGCTCGCTGGGCGCTCCAATCGCCAACAGTCAGGTATTGATTCTCGATGATGACTTGCAACCGGTGGCCGAACAGACCGTCGGTGAGTTGTACATCGCCGGCCCGGGTGTATGCCTGGGTTACCTGAACAACCCGCAGCAAACCGCCGAGCGCTATCTGGATCTGAACTTGCCTGATGGCCGGACCCTGCGCACCTATCGCACCGGGGACATGGCGAAGTGGACGCCTGAAGGGATCGTGCTGTGCGGTCGACGTGATAATCAGGTGAAGATTCGCGGCTTCCGGGTCGAGCCGGAGGAGATTGAGCGCTGCCTGCGCGACAGTCAGTTGTACCGCCAGGTTGCCGTGGTCATTGATAGCCAGCGACGGATTCTGGCCTTCCTCGCCCAACCCCGGGAAGACCTCCCCGGCACCGCTCGCCAAGCGTTGAAGGCCCACGCGGTACAGCAACTGCCGGACTACATGCACCCCGTTGCATGGACCGAGCTGGCAAGCATGCCCTACGCCAGCAATGGCAAGGTCGACCGCAAGGCGCTGCTGGATCTGCCCGTGAGCGTCACCGAGAACCCTCAACGGCGCCTGCCAGCCAGCGCCGATGAAGCCCTGCTGCTGGAAATCTGGGCCGAGTTGCTGGAGTTGCCAGCGAGCGACATTTCCACCGACGAAAGCTTCTTCAACCTGGGCGGGCACTCGATTCTGCTGTCGCGCATGCTCTTGCGATTGCGCGAGGAGTTCGGGCGCAGCATCTCGATCAACCGTTTCATCGAACTGCCTACCCTCGCGAAACTGGCAACACTGGTACGCGGCTCCGGCAGCGAAGAAGTGCTGAGCGAACAGGCCATGCGCGATGCCTTCCGCGAACTGGATGTTCGGCCGCTACCCGTTAGCCGCATGGGCGATGTGCACAAGGTGATCGTCACCGGCGCCAACAGTTTTGTCGGTGTACACATCGTCGAGGCGTTGCTGGCCTGGGGTGCCAGCGAAGTCGCCTGCCTGGTTCGCGACGGCAACGGGCAATCGGCGGACGAGCGCTTCACCCAGGCATTGCGAGAGAACCGTCTCGAGCATCTGGATATGAGCCGGGTGCGGGTTTACGCGGCTGACATCACGCGGCCGGAACTCGGGTTGGCGGCTGAGGTTTATCAGCGCCTGGATCGAGAATATGGCGCATTGGTGCACAACGCGGCCAACGTCAATCACGTCCTCGATTACGAGTCACTGGCGCGGGACAACGTCGAGCCGATTTTCGAATGTTTGCGCCTGTGCGAAGGACGCAGCAAAAAAATCTTCAACTTCGTCTCGACGCTCTCGGCCTCCAGCACGATGTCCGCCGACGGCCGAGTGCTTGAGTTACCGGCCGCAGCGACGCCACCGATCTACATCAAGAACGGCTACAACCTGTCCAAATGGGTCGGCGAGCGAATCCTCGAACGGGCGCGGGAGCTTGGGGTGCGGGTCAATCTCTACCGCCCTGGCAACATCAGCTTCAACAGCCTCACAGGTGTGTGCCAGCCGCACAAGAACCGCCTGATGCTGATGCTCAAGGGCTCGCTCCAGCTTGGCCAGGTGCCGGAGTTCGCCTTGAATTTCGACTTGATGCCGGTGGACTTTCTCGCCCGATTCATCGCCTTCCACGCCAGTCGTTATCAACCGGAACAGGCGGTGTTCAACCTGCACAACCCCGAGCCCCTGAGCTGGGACAACTACGTGGCGTCCTTCCGCGAGGCAGGGCGCGAATTCGCAATGGTCAGCGTCGCCGACTGGCAACAGCAACTGAGTCGGGTTGACAGCGACAACGCGTTGTTCGGCGTGCTGGGGTTCTACCTCAACGGCTTCGAGGAGGACATCGGCGATATCTCGATGATCGGTCACGACAACGCCCTGGCAGGTGTTCGGCTAATGGGTGCGCACTACCCGCAAAAGTCCCCGGCGCTGCTGCGTCGTGGCTGCGATTACCTCAAAGAAATCAACTTCATCTGACTCAACCCCAACGGAGCAAAACCATGAGTACTCTGCATCCCGATACCCTGATCAAAAACCCCCAAGGCTGCCACGTGGTGTCCTCGGTGGACGTGCCCGCCGATGCTGCGCAGGTATGGGCCGTAGTCGGTAACTTTGCCGGCTTCGATCGCTTCATCCCTGCGCTGTCGCACATAGAGATGACCGGCGAAGGGGTTTCATCGCTGCGCAAAAAGTTCTTCAAGGACGGTAACCTGGTGGTCGAACAGCTCAACTCCCGGGACGACCAGGCACGACACATGACCTGGACCACCATCTACAACACGCTGGGTGTGGCCAATCTGTGGGCAGCGATGAGCGTTGAACCCCTGGATACGAACAAGTCCCGAGCCACCTGGACCATCATCGCCGACCCGGCACAGGGTGGCGCCGAGGCGCTGCCAGGCTTCAAGGATTTCGTACAGGGTTTTGCCGATGATGCAATGAACAATGTGCTGAAACTGTTTGCCTAGAATGTGAAAAAGCCTGCTGTGGAGAGGCTCCACAACGGGCTTTTCAGTACCCCTGAAACGACAAAACCCCTGTCGGCGTTAGCTGACAGGGGTTTTGGAATTCAATCTTGACGATGACCTACTCTCACATGGGGAAACCCCAC
>NZ_AKJL01000316.1 GCF_000282355.1 Pseudomonas sp. GM49 | reverse complement strand
GTTCCGACGAAAGCGATCTATCTGGCGCTAAAGATCACTGGGTCAGGTTCGAATTGCTCTGCCCCACTGCCAACCCCGCGCGAATCGCCGCCAGCGCCGCCTGATAATAGGCCTGGCCTTCCGCCGATTCGGCAAAGGTCGCAAACTCTTCCAGTTCGTTGTCCGACAGGTCGCGATAGACGTAGAGCAGCGTGTTGTTCAGGTCACTGCCGATCTGATCCATCAGGCGCTGACGTTGTCCGTTCAACATGCCCTGTGCCTGACCGGCACCCAACAGCCCGGGAATCATCGAGCTCAAACTGTCCGCGGCGACGCCAGCAATCGCCAGGCTGACCTCCGCGCCGGCCTCGCGTGCGGGCAGGGCTTGGGCCAAATGGCCGATGATCAGCATGCGGCTGTCGCTCGCCTGCATCTTCGGCAGACCCTTGGCGTTTTTCGCCAGTTGGTCGCGACGGGTCGCCAGCAGCTCGGCGGCGACGATTTTCTTGCCCAGGGGCGACTTGAAAAACGTCAGCGCGGGTTTGGGGTCGGCGAGGTTCTTGCGCAATTGTGCTTCGGCGCGCTGGTCCACGGCCCGGTCGGCAAAACGCTGATTGCTGTTGTTGACCAGTGCCTGAAACACCGCCGGCGGCAGGCTGCCCTGGTAGCGTTGCTGTGCAGCGGAAAGGGCGTCGTTGAAATGCGCGCGTTGTTCCGGCCAGCCGGCGACCTTGTACAACTGGTCGTGGCCGTCTGCCCAGGCGGGCAAAACGCAGAACATCAGCAGTGATAAAAGCAAACGGCGCATAGGGACTCCAGTCAGCAGGCGACTATTCTCCGTGCGGTATCCGTACTTGTCGAGAATTCGTATCAACCCGCTGCGCGGCTCTGTCGGATTTCCGGGCACAGGAATACTATGCGCGGCATGCAAATATCCTCTGATCACCCGCTGCTGTTACGAATCGTCGACGACCTGGCTGAGCACGGCTGGTCGCAGCAGAATATTTTCCTGCCTCTGGATCTCACCCGAGCGCTGGCGGCCGAGTGCCGTCAACGAGCTGCCGAGGGTGAACTGGCTCCGGCCGCCGTGGGCCGCGGGTCGTCATCGGAGATCCGCGAAGGGATTCGTGGCGACCATATCCAGTGGATCGACCCCGGCCAGGCCGAGGCCTGCGATAGCTACCTGAGTTTGATGGACAGCCTGCGCGAGGCGATCAATCGGCGCCTGTTTCTCGGCCTGGAGGATTTCGAAAGCCATTTTGCGATGTACCCGCCCGGTGCCTTCTACCTGAAACATGTCGACCGCTTTCGCGATGACGACCGGCGCATGGTTTCGGCGGTGGTTTACCTCAATGACGGCTGGCTTCCCGAACACGGTGGCCAGTTGCGCATGTACCTCGACAATGATCGCGTCCACGACGTGCAGCCTATCGGCGGCTGCCTGGTGGTGTTTCTCTCCGGTGAGGTGCCCCACGAAGTCCTGCCCGCGACCCGGGATCGCCTGTCGCTGACCGGCTGGTTCCGCCGGCGCGGCAACGAGCC
>NZ_AKJL01000315.1 GCF_000282355.1 Pseudomonas sp. GM49 | reverse complement strand
GATGAGGACGTCGTTACCCGCACCGCCCACGAGCGTGTTGTCGAGCGCATTGCCGGTGCCCGCGAAATTGCCGCTGCCGCCGTAATACAGATTTTCGACGTTGGCACCCAGGGTGTAGCTCGCGAGCGAGGTCCAGACCGTGTCAATACCCTCACCGCCAAGCTCGGTCACCACGTCACCAAGGTCGGTGACTTCGTAGACATCGTCGCCAACACCGCCGGCCATGGTGTCGGCACCCGTACCGCCGATGAGAACGTCATTGCCCGCGTCACCATTGAGGATGTCGTTACCGCCCAAGGCGTTCAGGATGTCGTTGCCATCGCCTCCGCTGGCCACGTCGTCGCCTGCCGTGCCGGTCCATATGTCGACACCGGCGGTACCGACAAACACATCACCGACCACTGTCGTTGCGGCAGAGGTGACCCGCTCAAGCGTGCCGAGGTCATCGACGTAACTCGCGACGACACGCAGTTGCTGAGCGGTCTGCGTCGAGTCGGGCGTGAAGGTCGTGCCCGTCGCGCCGGCGATGTCGGCAAAGATCGCACCGCTCCCCACCTGCCACTGATGGGTAATCACCGAGGTCGTGGTCCCGTTGGCGTCGGTAAACGCATCCGTGGCGGTCAAGGCCGAGCCTGGCGTCGGGGTCGTATCGCTGATCAGCACCGTGCCAACCGGCAGGACATTGACGGTGCCGGTACCGGCCGGCGAGATCGGTGCGGTCGGCGCCGAGAACACTTCCTCCAGCACGCCATTGGCGTCCTTGTAGACCGCCCTGACGCGCAGAGCCAGTCCGGTTGGCACAACGAGTTCCGGAATAGCCGGCACGGCGCCGATGAGGGTCGCCGGTGGTGCGACCCTGAGTTCCGAGCCCACCGTGACGGTCGTACCCTCTGCGCGCGCGACCTCTCCGGCGGCAAAGAAGGTGATGTCTTCGAAGACGCCCGAGCCCGCACGCGGTTCGAACTGCCAGAAGAAACTGATGGGCCCGGTGATCGCACCGCCGGTCGCGGTATTGTCGGCATCCGTGATGTCTGCCGCCGATACCGTCAACACCTGGCCGACGGCGGGCGTGGGATCGTCGATCCTCAGCGAGCCGACTGGCGTCGAGTTCAAACCACCGAGCACGAGCGCCTGATCGGCGAACTGCAGCCGCTCGATATTGCTGAGGGTGTCGACCCCGTCCCTGGCAGCGACATTGTCGGTGACCGTAACGGTGCCGTTGACGTTTTCGACCACGGTGTAATCCGCAAAATTGCCGGAGAACAGCGCCGTGTCGAAGTCGGGGCCGGGCGCCGTCAGGATCTCGCGGACGATCTGGAGCTGGCCGGGGTTATAGGTGCCGTTCAACATCAGCGGGACCAGCGGCGTCATGTTATCGAAGGAGGCGATTTCCGGCCCGGTGCCATCGATGTTCTGCCGTACGCTGATGCGTACGTTGAGCCACTTGTCACCGTCGATGAGGTCATCGCCGCCACGGCCTTCGAGGACGTCGCTGCCAGCACCGCCCAGGACGATGTTGCCCCCGTCGAACTTATCGTCGGCCGTGCCCACAATGCCATCGGCGCCAGCAGCAGCGGCACCGACGAACGCCCGCAGACCGCTGATGAGGTCGAAATTGGTGAGCACGCTGCCCTTGGCACCAGCGACGGCGAGCAAGTCTGCAGTGGAGTCATCGCCGCTGAGGAAGTCGGCGTGGGACGATCCCGACAGCCCTTCCACCAGGTCCAACCGGGCAAGGATCGACGCGTTGGAGCCAGGCACCGCCGGTTGATCGAAGAAGCGCAGCCTGGAGTTGAGGCCGATGGTCACGCCGGCCGGATCGTCCTTGAAGGTCGCCCAGTCGTAACCGGAGAACCCGATGAAACGGTCCGCCTCGCTGGGGCTGCCGATCATGATGTCATCACCGCCCTCCCCGTCGAAGTTGTCCGGGCCGCCATCGCCCATGAAGACGTCGTTGCCATTGATCGGATCGTTCCCGAATGCGTCGAAGTTGTCGCCGGCAACACCATCGGCGGATCCGCCCTGGATCCAGTCGTCACCTTCGCCGCCGCGCGCGAATTCGTTCGCCTTGCTGCCGAGGATGAAGTCGTTGCCCAGCCCACCGCTGGTGTCGGCCGCGTCCTCGCCGGTGATGATGAAGTCCTGGCCGGCCTGGCCGAGGATCAGGTTGAGGCCGTTGCCGCCCTGGATGACGTCGTTGCCGTCCTCGCCGTGGATGACGTCGTCGCCGCCGATGTCCGTGATGATGTCGTCACCGGCACCGCCAAAGAGCTGGTCGTTGCCGTAGCCGCCATCGATCCGATCGTTACCGGCATCGCCATAGACCGTGTCGTCGTCCGAGTCACCGGCAATGAGGATGTCGTTGCCGGGCGTGCCGCCCAACACGACCGTTTCGGCGCCGGTATAGTGCAGATAGTTGGTATCGGGACCCGTTGTGGCGGGATTGTCGCGGATCACCAGCGGCGTGAGGAAGTCACTGCGCGGTGAGCCAATCGGGTGGACCGACGGACCAAACGGATCGGCATTGGCTGGCAGATCGTCGATCGTGCCGACAATGCCGTCGGGACCGGCAATCACACTCGGGTTGTACTGGTTCGCCTGGTTGACCTCCAGAGTGTAGGCCGGCGTCAGGAAAACCCTGCCCGGGAGGTGTGTTGCATCGGTATTGGCCATGACCAGCGCGGAGAACGTGTTGTTCTCAAGCTCGGCGCCAAAGTCCATCGAGGCAGTGCGCTCCAGATAGTAGAAGCGGTCACCGTCCTGGAGTTTCTCCATCTGGTTCTCGAACACGAAGTTGAAGGTCGAGCCGAGCATGCCGCCAAAAGGCATCTTCTCCTCGGCCAGCCCGCCAACCCAGAAGTCGACGTTATCCAGGCCGGTGATGGTCACGTCGTCTGCCGTGTGCAAAACGCCGTCCGCACCAGCGGTGCTGGTCCAGGCACCGGTGCTGTTCAGGAAGTCGACACGGTCGGCCGGTGCGGTCGCACCGCCGAGCACCAGGTCCGCAGCCGCGGCACGCTTGTCCGCCAGCGTGGTGGCGGCGGTGATGGTCGGGTGCGTGCCGTAGGCGGCGATGAAGTTGATCAGCGATTCCGGATGCTTCATGTGCTGCACGAAATCGGCCCAGCTCGTGTAGGGCTTGAGCTCTGCGTCACCTGTGGGCAAATAGAACTCCCGCCGCGCCGCGTTCAGGGACGGAATGCCGGTATCGCGGCCGCGCGCCAGGTTGATGGCGGGCAGATCGAGCGGCAGGCCCAGCAGGTTGTTGCGCAGGGCTTCAGTGACGAACTCGTCGATCTCGTTACCCACCTGGCGAGTCACGCCGCGCACGATGGCACCGGCCGCCTGTTCTGGGGTCGGACCGCTGCCTGCGAACTCCAGTGGGTTGAGGAAGGCCTGAATCAGCCCGATATCGCTCGAGGCGAAGTTCGGATCAAGCCGGTCGACCTGCTCCAGCAGCATCGAGTGCCCGAAGCGATAGACGGTGTGCGCGAACTCGGCAACGATGCTCGGATCGATCGCGGTGTCGTACACCTGGCCCGGGGCGAAGAAGGGATCGACCATCGGCTGGATCGTACGCGCGAACTCTTCGAACACCAGGTGCTGGTACTGCATCTCGGTGCCGAACT
>NZ_AKJL01000314.1 GCF_000282355.1 Pseudomonas sp. GM49 | reverse complement strand
CCCATGGCTTGAAACCGCCTCAGCCACTGGGCCTGGCCCATGTCGAGCGCATGCTCGGCGACGGTCAGCTCGATGAATTGCTCGAAGAAATCATCACCCTGTATCAGCAGGCGGCCGTCGGCAAGGACGTGCTGATCGTCGAAGGCATGGTGCCGACCCGCAGCGCCAGTTACGCCGCGCGGGTCAACCTGCACCTGGCCAAGAGCCTCGACGCCGAGGTGATCCTGGTCTCTGCACCGGAAAACGAAGTGCTGACCGAACTCTCCGGCCGCGTCGAGTTGCAGGCGCAATTGTTCGGCGGCCCGAAAGACCCGAAAGTCCTCGGCGTGATCCTCAACAAGGTCAAGACCGACGAAAGCATGGACGCCTTCGCCACGCGCCTGAAAGAGCATTCGCCGTTGCTGCGCAGTGGTGACTTCCGCTTGCTCGGCTGCATTCCGTTCCAGCCGGAACTGAACGCCCCGCGCACCCGCGACGTCGCCGACCTGATGGGCGCGCAAGTACTCAACGCCGGTGATTATGAAACCCGGCGCATGACCAAAATCATCATTTGCGCCCGCACCATGCGCAACACCGTGGAGCTGCTCAAGCCCGGTGTGCTGGTGGTGACCCCCGGCGACCGCGACGACATCATCCTCGCCGTCAGCCTCGCAGCCTTGAACGGTGTGCCGCTCGCCGGCCTGCTTTTGACCAGCGACACCCTGCCCGACCCACGCATCATGGACCTGTGCCGCGGCGCCCTGCAGGCCGGGTTGCCGGTGCTGTCGGTGAGTACCGGTTCCTATGACACCGCCAACCTGCTCAATGGCCTGAACAAGGAAATCCCCATCGACGACCGCGAGCGTGCCGAGATCATCACCGATTTCATCGCTGGCCATCTCGATGCCGACTGGTTGCATCAGCGCTGCGGTACACCACGGGAGATGCGCCTGTCGCCAGCGGTTTTCCGCTATCAATTGATCCAGCGCGCCCAGGCGGCCAACAAGCGCATCGTGCTGCCCGAAGGCAGCGAACCGCTGACCGTGCAGGCTGCCGCGATCTGCCAGGCCCGTGGCATCGCTCGCTGTGTGTTGCTGGCCAAGCCCGAGGACGTGCAGGCCGTCGCCCGCGCCCAGGGCATCGAGTTGCCACCGGGGCTGGAAATCATCGATCCGGACTCGATCCGCGAGCGTTATGTCGAGCCGATGGTCGCGCTGCGCAAAAGCAAAAGCCTCAACGCACCAATGGCCGAGCAACAACTGGAAGACACCGTGGTCATTGGCACCATGATGCTGGCCCTGGATGAAGTCGACGGCCTCGTGTCGGGCGTGATCAACACCACCGCCAACACCATCCGCCCGGCCCTGCAGCTGATCAAGACGGCACCTGGCTGCACCCTGGTGTCGTCGGTGTTCTTCATGCTGTTCCCGGAAGAGGTGCTGGTCTACGGCGACTGCGTGATGAACCCGCACCCGAGCGCCAGCGAGCTGGCCGAGATCGCCCTGCAAAGCGCTGACTCGGCCGCCGCATTCGGCATCACGCCACGGGTGGCGATGATCAGCTACTCCAGCGGTGATTCGGCCAGCGGCGAAGAAGTCGAGAAGGTCCGCGAGGCGACCTTGCTGGCACACGAACAACAGCACTCGCTGCTGATCGACGGCCCCTTGCAGTACGACGCCGCCGCCAACGAAAGCGTGGCCCGGCAATTGGCGCCGAACAGTCTGGTGGCAGGTCGTGCCACGGTGTACGTGTTCCCCGACCTCAACACCGGCAACACCACGCACAAAGCCGTACAGCGCAGCGCCGATTGCGTCAGCCTCGGGCCAATGCTGCAAGGCCTGCGCAAACCGGTGAACGATTTACCGCGCGGCGCGCAGGTCGATGACATCGTCTACACCATTGCCCTGACTGCGATTCAAGCCGCCAACCGACCTATGGATGTGTGAATGCTGGACTTCCTACCCGCCCCGTTGCGCGGCGTGATCGCCTCGCTGCTGTTAGCACTGAATACGATATTGCTCTGCTCGTTCCTGTTCTGCGTGGCAATCGTCAAGGCATTGCCGTTCGCCCTCACCCAACGTATCGCGGGCTGGCTGATGAGCCATACCCATGAAGCCTGGATCAGCAACAACAAAGGCTGGATGAACCTGGTCCGCCGCACCCGCTGGCACATCAGCGGCCTGCAGGGCCTCGACTACCAGCACTCGTACCTGATCACCAGCAACCATCAGAGCTGGGTCGACATTCTGGTGCTGCAATACGTGCTCAACCGGCGCATTCAACCGCTGAAGTTCTTTCTCAAACAGGAGCTGATCTGGGTCCCGGTCATAGGTCTGGCCTGGTGGGCGCTGGGCTTTCCGTTCATGAAGCGCTACTCCAAGGCTTATCTGGAGAAGCACCCGGAAAAGAAAGGCAAGGACCTGGAAACCACCCGCAAGACCTGTGCGAGGTTCCGCGACAACCCGGTGGGCATTTTCAACTTCGTCGAAGGCACGCGCTTCACCGCGGGCAAGCATGCCCAACAGCAGTCACCCTTCAAGTACCTGCTCAAGCCCAAGGCCGGAGGCATTGCCTTTGTGCTGGATGCGATGGGCGAACAGCTTGAATCGATCGTTAACGTGACCATCCACTACCCCGCCGGGCGCCCGGGTTTCTGGGATTTGTTGTGCGGTAACGTTGCGGACGTGGTGGTGCACTTTGAAGAACTGAGGATTCCGCCACAGTTCATCGGCAAGAACTACGACCAGGACGGCGAATACCGCCTGCAGTTCCAGGGCTGGATCAATCAGCTGTGGCAGGACAAGGATGCTCTGCTTGCGCAGATGCATCGCGAATTTCCAAAGCAACACTGACCCCCTGTGGGAGCGAGCTTGCTCGCGATAGCGGTCGTACATTCAGAATTTATGTCGACTGATCCGCCGCTATCGCGAGCAAGCTCGCTCCCACAGGTTTAGTGTTTGTTTTGACTGATTACCAAACACAAAAAAACCCGCCGGTGATCACTCATCTGCGGGTTTTTTATTGACCACTAACGCTTAGATCGCCCCACGCTCACGCAGCAGAGCCAGCACTTGCTTGACGCCTTCTTCCAGCGACACAGACTGGGTGTCGATCACCAGGTCGGCATCCAGCGGTACGTCGTACGGGAAGGACTCACCCGGGATGTTATCCCCGGCCGCCGCATACAAACCTTGCGGATCACGCTCGGCGCAGACCGTAGGTGAAGCCTGGACGTAGACCGTCAACAGACGCTCCTTGCCGATCAGTTCCCGGGCCTGTTCACGACCTTCGGCACTCGGCGCGACGAACGCCGCCAGGGTCAGCAGACCGGCTTCGTTGAACTGACGCGCAACGTGCGCGGCACGACGCCAGTTTTCGGTACGCCCGGCGCGATCCTGTGGCAGGCCTTTGTTCAGGTCGTGGCGCAGGTTCTGGCCATCGAGCACGAACACCGCACGTCCCATGTCGAACAACTTGCGTTCAACCGCATACGCCAGGGTGCTTTTGCCCGCGCCCGACAAGCCGCTGAACAACACGGTGGCCGGTTGCTGGCCGAAGCGCTGTGCGCGCTCTTCGGTGGCAACGTGGGCCAGTTTGCCGTGGTGCGTGCTGGTGCCATGGGCCAAAGGCTGGGCGACGATCATGCCGGCGCCAACGGTGCCATTGGTCAAGCGGTCGATGATGATGAACGCGCCGGTGGTGCGGTTGCTGTCGTAACCGTCGAGGGCAATCGGCGCGTCGAGCGCGATCTTGACCTTGCCGATTTCGTTCAGTTGCAACGCGCTGGCCGGGCCTTCTTCCAGGGTGTTCACGTCGACCTTGTTGACGATGCTGGCGATGGAGCCCGGCACGTAACTGGTGGCGCGCTTGATGTCGTATTTCTTGCCCGGCAGCATCGGCTCTTCAGCCATCCACACCAGCATGGCTTCGAAGCTGTCGGTCACCGGCGGCACGTTGTCGGCGTGTACCAACAGGTCGCCACGGGAGATGTCGATCTCGTCTTCCATGGTCAGCGTCACCGCCTGACCAGGACCCGCGTGCTCCAGCTCACCTTCGAAGGTGACGATGGACTTCACGCGGCTGCTCTTGCCCGACGGCAGTACCACGACTTCGTCGCCCTTCTTGACGATGCCGCTGGCTAGCGTACCGGCGAAACCACGAAAGTTCAGGTTCGGACGGTTGACGTACTGCACCGGGAAACGCAGGTCGGTGAAATTGCGATCGCCCGCTACTTCCACGGTCTCGAGGATTTCCATCAGCGACTGGCCGGTGTACCACGGCGAGCGCTCGGATTTGTTCACCACGTTGTCGCCCTTCAAGGCAGACATCGGCACGAAGTGCATGCTGGTGGGCTTCATCTTCAAGCCTTCGGCGAACTGCAGGTAGTCGGCCTTGATCGACTCGAACACGCCCTGGTCGAAGTCCTTGAGATCCATCTTGTTGATGGCCACAACGATGTGTTTGATGCCCAGCAGGGAGGCGATGAAGCTGTGGCGACGGGTCTGGGTCTGCACGCCGTAACGGGCGTCGACCAGGATGATCGCCAGGTCGCAGGTGGATGCACCGGTGGCCATGTTGCGGGTGTACTGCTCATGGCCGGGGGTGTCGGCAATGATGAATTTGCGCTTGGCGGTAGAGAAATAGCGGTACGCGACATCGATGGTGATGCCTTGTTCGCGCTCGGCCTGCAGGCCGTCGACCAGCAACGCCAGGTCAATGTCTTCACCGGTGGTGCCGACTTTTTTCGAGTCGCGGGTAATGGCTTCCAGGTGATCTTCGTAGATCATCTTGGAGTCGTGCAGCAGGCGCCCGATCAGGGTGCTCTTGCCATCGTCGACGTTACCGCAGGTCAGGAAGCGCAGCAGCTCTTTACGTTCGTGCTGGCCCAGGTAGGCGAGGATGTCCTCGCTGATCAAATCAGATTGATGCGACATGACAGCCCCTTAGAAATAACCTTGACGTTTTTTGTCTTCCATCGAGCCGGCACCATCGTGATCGATGACGCGGCCCTGGCGCTCGGAAGTTCGCGTCAGGAGCATTTCCTGAATGATGTCCGTAAGGCTTTCGGCCTCGGACTCCACCGCGCCCGTCAACGGGTAGCAACCAAGGGTACGGAAACGTACTTTCTTTTTGACGATGCGCGCTTTGTCTTCGTCGCTCAGGTGCTCGAGGATGCGCTCGTCGTCGATCATGATCAGCGTGCCGTTCTTCTCGATGACTTCGCGCTCGGCGGCGAAATACAACGGAACGATCGGGATGCCTTCAAGGTAGATGTACTGCCAGATGTCCAGCTCGGTCCAGTTCGACAGCGGGAAGACGCGGATCGACTCACCCTTGTTGACCTTGCCGTTGTAGACGTTCCACAGCTCGGGGCGCTGGTTTTTCGGGTCCCAGCGGTGCTTGCTGTCGCGGAACGAGTACACGCGCTCCTTGGCGCGGGATTTCTCTTCATCGCGACGGGCGCCGCCGAATGCTGCGTCGAAACCATACTTGTCGAGTGCCTGCTTCAGGCCCTCGGTCTTCATGATGTCGGTGTGCTTGGCGCTGCCGTGGGTGAACGGGTTGATGTTTTGCGCCACGCCTTCCGGGTTGACGTGGGTGATCAGGTCGAGGCCCAGTTCGGCGACCATCTTGTCACGGAAAGCGTACATCTCCTGGAATTTCCAGCGAGTGTCGACGTGCATCACCGGAAACGGCAGCTTGCCCGGGAAGAACGCCTTGCGTGCCAGGTGCAGCATCACTGCGGAGTCTTTACCGATGGAGTACAGCATCACCGGATTATCGAACTCGGCGGCCACCTCGCGGATGATGTGGATGCTTTCCGCCTCCAGCTGTTTCAGATGCGTCAGTTTGTCGACCATGGCTACTCACGAAAACTTTCTTATGAACGGCCAGCGGGCCGTGTTCGAGCGGGGATCCTAGCACAGCGACCTCTTCTAATCAGGACACCAACTAGATCGAAAGAGCATATGATTATGCCCCGCTGTTTGGGCACATCGCCCCCCCTGTAGGAGCGAGCTTGCTCGCGATGGTCGTCAACGATAACGCAGGCAGCCTGACACCCCGCGGTGTTCTCAGGTTCATCGCGAGCAAGCTCGCTCCTACAGGGGATCCCGGATTCAGATCGGATTGGGACAATCGATGAAGATGTGCTCCAGCGCAAAGCGCCGCGCCAGGTAATCCCCCAGCGCCTGAATGCCGTATCGCTCGGTTGCGTGGTGACCGGCGGCGATAAAGCTGATGTCGTTTTCCCGGGCACTGTGGAAGGTTTGCTCGGAAGCCTCGCCGCTGAGGTACAGATCGACGCCGGCCAGAATGGCCTGATCGATGTAACCCTGGCCACCACCGGTGCACCAGCCAACGCGGCGGATCATGGCGCTGCCTTCGATCAGCAGCGGCTCACGGCCCATCACCTCCTGGACGCGGCGGGCGAAATCCCGGGGCATCATCGGCTCATTCAGCGAGCCGACCAGGCCGACAATCTTCAGATTGTCCGGGTCCAGCGGCCCTTCGACGGTGATGTCGAGCTGCCGCGCGAGCTGCACGTTATTGCCGACATCCGGGTGCAGATCCAGCGGCAGGTGATAGGACAACAGGCTGATATCGTGCTTGAGCAGGGTCTTCAAGCGGCGCTGCTTCATGCCGGTGATGCACGGGTTCTCGCCTTTCCAGAAGTAGCCATGATGCACCAGCACCAGGTCGGCATTGGCTTCCACGGCCGCATCAAGCAAGGCCTGGCTGGCGGTGACGCCACTGACGATGCGCATCACTTGCGGCCGTCCCTCGACCTGCAGGCCGTTGGGGCAATAGTCGGCAATTTTCGAACTGTTGAGGTAACGGTCGGCTTCTTCGACCAGGGTGCTCAGGGCGACGGCCATAAAAGACTCCTAAATATCCCGTTCAGAGGCACGTGCGGCCTCGTATAATGCGCGTCATTATGAGCGGTCTCATACCGCCTGCAACTCTCTCAGGACGTGCTTAATGCTCAAGGCGCTGCGTTTTTCCGGCTGGCCGCTGTTGGCCGGCGTGCTTGTCGCTCTTTTGATAATCCAGCGTTACCCGCAGTGGGTCGGGCTCCCGAGCCTCGACGTCAATCTGCAACAAGCGCCGCAAACCACCAGTATGCAGCAAGGTCCGGTGTCTTATGCCGAAGCGGTATCCACCGCGGCGCCGTCGGTGGTGAACCTGTACACCACCAAAGTCATCAACAAACCCAACCATCCGTTGTTCGAAGATCCGCAGTTCCGGCGCTTCTTTGGCGACAACTCGCCCAAGCAGAAGCGCATGGAGTCGAGCCTCGGCTCCGGCGTGATCATGAGCCCGGAAGGCTACATCCTGACCAACAACCACGTGACCAGCGGCGCCGACCAGATCGTGGTGGCACTCAAGGACGGCCGGGAAACCCTGGCGCGGGTGATCGGCAGCGACCCGGAAACTGACCTCGCGGTTCTGAAAATCGACCTGAAAAACCTGCCGTCGATCACCGTGGGGCGTTCCGACAACATCCGCATCGGCGACGTGGCGCTGGCCATCGGCAACCCGTTCGGCGTTGGCCAGACCGTGACCATGGGCATTATCAGCGCCACCGGGCGTAATCAACTAGGCCTGAACAACTACGAAGACTTCATCCAGACCGATGCGGCGATCAACCCGGGTAACTCCGGTGGTGCGCTGGTGGATGCCATCGGCAACCTGACCGGCATCAACACGGCGATCTTCTCCAAGTCCGGCGGCTCCCAGGGCATCGGTTTCGCGATCCCGGTGAAGCTGGCGATGGAAGTGATGAAGTCGATCATCGAACACGGCCAGGTGATTCGTGGCTGGCTGGGTATTGAAGTGCAGCCGCTGACCCAGGAACTGGCCGAGTCGTTCGGCTTGTCCGGTCGCCCGGGCATTGTCGTGGCGGGGATTTTCCGCGACGGCCCGGCACAGAAGGCCGGCCTGCAACTGGGTGATGTGATTCTTGCCATCGATGGCGAACCGGCCGGTGATGGCCGTCGCTCGATGAATCAGGTGGCGCGAATCAAGCCGACCGACAAGGTCGCGATCGAGGTGATGCGCAATGGCAAGGAGCTCAAGCTGACCGCGGAAGTCGGCCTGCGTCCGCCGCCGGCTCCGGCCCAAGAGAAAGAAGAAGAGTAAGCGGGCAACCCAAAAACCTGTGGGAGCGAGCTTGCTCGCGATGAGGCCATAACATTCAACATCATTGTTGACTGTCAGGCCGCCATCGCGAGCAGGCTCGCTCCTACAGGGGGCAGCGCTGGTTTAGAGGTCGCCCAGGCCGTCGATCAGCGCTTGATTCTGCTCTGGCGTGCCGATGGAGATCCGCAGGAACTGGGCAATCCGTTCCTGCTTGAAGTGCCGGACAATAACGCCCTGTTCGCGCAATTTAGCCGCGATACCTGCCGCATCGTGCCGGGGGTGACGGGCGAAAATGAAATTCGCCGCCGACGGCAGCACTTCAAAGCCCTTCCCTTCCAGCTGCGCAATCACCCATTCACGGTGCTCGATGACCAAACGGCAGGTCTTGTCGAAGTACTCGCGATCTTCGAATGCGGCGGCTGCACCGACATTGGCCATACGATCCAGCGGATAGGAGTTGAAGCTGTTCTTGATCCTCTCCAGCGCTTCGATCAGGTCCGGATGCCCAACCGCCAGGCCTACCCGCAGACCGGCCAGGGAACGGGACTTGGACAGGGTCTGGGTCACCAGCAGGTTCGGATAGCGGTCCACCAGGGAGATCGCCGTCTCGCCGCCGAAATCGATGTAAGCCTCATCCACTACCACCACCGAGTCCGGGCTGGCCTTGAGAATCTGCTCCACCGCTTCCAGCGCCAACAGGCAACCGGTCGGCGCATTCGGGTTAGGGAAGATGATCCCGCCGTTCGGTTTGGCGTAGTCCGCCGGGTTGATCTGGAATTGCTCGTCCAGCGGCACCGCATCGAAGGTGATGCCGTACAAACCGCAGTAGACCGGGTAGAAGCTGTAGCTGATGTCCGGGAACAACAGCGGCTGATCGTGCTGCAGCAAACCGTGGAAGATATGCGCCAGCACTTCATCGGAACCGTTGCCGAGGAACACCTGATTGTTCTGCACGCCGTAGTATTTGGCGACCGCGTTCTTCAGCAGATCGCTATTCGGGTCCGGGTACAGGCGCAGGTTGTCATTGAGTTCGGTTTGCATCGCAGCCAAGGCTTTCGGCGATGGACCGTACGGGTTTTCATTGGTGTTGAGCTTCACCAGTTTCGCCAGTTTCGGCTGTTCGCCCGGCACGTAAGGCACCAGATTCTTGACGAACGGGCTCCAGAATTTACTCATGTTCAGTTTCCCTGCCCTTGTGGAAAGTCTTCATCAACGATGCGGTATTCGGCGCTACGGGCGTGGGCGGTCAGCGACTCGCCACGGGCCAGCACGGAGGCTGTCTTGCCCAGAACGGACGCGCCCTGCTCGGAGCAGAAAATGATCGACGAGCGTTTCTGGAAATCGTACACGCCCAGCGGCGAAGAGAAGCGCGCAGTGCCGGAGGTCGGCAACACGTGGTTGGGACCTGCGCAGTAGTCGCCCAGGGCTTCGCAGGTGTGACGCCCCATGAAGATCGCGCCGGCGTGGCGGATCTGCGGCAGCCAGGCTTGTGGATCGGCAACGGACAATTCGAGGTGCTCCGGTGCGATGCGGTTGGCCACTTCGATGGCCTGTTCCATGTCGCGAACCTTGATCAGTGCACCACGGCCATTGATCGAGGTTTCGATGATCGCGGCGCGCTCCATGGTCGGCATCAGCCTGGCGATGCTGGCGGCGACCTTGTCGAGGAATTCGGCGTCGGGGCTGACCAGAATGGCCTGGGCGTCTTCGTCGTGCTCGGCCTGGGAGAACAGGTCCATGGCGATCCAGTCCGGATCGGTCTGGCCGTCGCACACCACGAGGATTTCCGAAGGACCGGCGATCATGTCGATACCGACCTGGCCAAACACGTGGCGCTTGGCGGTGGCGACATAGATGTTGCCCGGGCCGACCACTTTATCGACCTTCGGCACGCTTTCGGTGCCGTAAGCCAATGCGGCAACGGCTTGAGCGCCACCGATGGTGAACACACGGTCGACGCCGGCGATGCAGGCAGCAGCCAGCACCAGTTCGTTGATTTCACCGCGCGGAGTTGGTACGACCATGACCACTTCCGTGACGCCGGCGACCTTGGCCGGAATCGCGTTCATCAGCACCGACGACGGGTACGACGCCTTGCCGCCCGGTACGTACAGGCCGGCGCGGTCCAGCGGCGTGACTTTCTGGCCCAGCACGGTGCCATCGGCCTCGGTGTAGCTCCAGGAGTCCTGCTTCTGTTTTTCGTGGTAGTTGCGCACACGAGCCGCGGCGACTTCCAGTGCTTCACGCTGAGGCACGGAAATGCGGGTAAGCGCCAGCTCCAGACGCTCGCGCGGCAGGATCAGGTCAGCCATGGACTTCACGTCCAGGCCGTCGAACTGGCGGGTAAAGTCCACCAGTGCCGCGTCGCCACGCTCACGCACGGCCTTGATGATGTCCAGCACCCGCTGATTGACCGAGTCGTCAGACACACTTTCCCAGCTCAGCAGATGATCCAGATGATGCGCGAAATCCGGTTCAGCAGCGTTGAGTCGGCGAATTGCAGTCGGTGCGGTCATAGCGAGAGCCTCATAGAATTGGCAAAAACTCAGGCGCCCGAAGCTAACATTCGATCCGCTTGGGCACCTGAGAATTCTGGCTATGAGGCGGATAGACGGGCGCGACTTAACGTCGCGCAGGTGAATCAGCCGCGGTGTCGAGACTCCACTGCCTTGCGCAGGGTGTCGATCAACGCCTGGATACGGGCGTGCTGCATCTTCATCGAAGCTTTGTTGACGATCAGCCGGGAGCTGATGGCGGCAATGAAATCCTGTGGCTCCAGGCCATTGGCCCGCAGCGTGTTACCGGTGTCGACCACGTCGATGATCTTGTCGGCAAGGCCGATCAGCGGTGCCAGCTCCATCGAGCCGTACAGCTTGATGATGTCGACCTGACGACCCTGTTCAGCGTAATAACGCTTGGCAACGTTGACGAACTTGGTGGCGATGCGCAGGCGGCCCTTGGGCTCGACCGCGCCGACCTTGCCGGCCGTCATCAGCTTGCACTGGGCAATTTGCAGGTCCAATGGCTCGTACAGGCCCTGGCCGCCATATTCCATCAGCACA
>NZ_AKJL01000313.1 GCF_000282355.1 Pseudomonas sp. GM49 | reverse complement strand
TTAAAGAGCGGTTGGTTAAGATCTTTCGTCTCAACCGAGGAGCGCATCTTACAGCACACCTTTTCAAATTGCAACCTTAAAAGTTTCTGATTTTTCAACAAAATCAACTACTTAAGCCAAGAACAACATCAAGCTGCTCGTTAGCGGGAGGCGAATAGTACAGCATTAAAATACGTGGTCAACCCCCACCTGAAAATTCTTCTTCCTTACCAAAGCACCCGGGTTGCCACCATGAAAACTTCCGGGGTCCGTACAAAACATCCCCCGTCCAGCTCCGTCCCCACTACTGCCATCCTCGCCGGTGTTTCGGACCGTGCGGCAGATTTCAAAAAAAGTCGCAAACCCCGCGACTATTCAGGGTTTGCGACTCATAGCCGATACGTCCCTCAAGCTCCCGGGACGTTTTCTTCGGGCATGCCTGCCGAGTTCATTGCACGACGTGCGGGCTTAGTGCTGTACCTCAACCACGTCGACATCCGGGGCATCGGCCACATCCTCTCTGGCTTCATTCGCCTCTACTTTGGCAGCCTCTCTGGCTTCATTCGCTTCTACTTTGGCTGCGTTCCTGGCCGCATTTGCAGCTGCCTTGGCAGCATCTCTGGCTGCATCTGCGTCTGCCTTGGCGACATCCCTGGCTGCATCTGCAGCGGCCCTGGCAGCATCTCTGGCCGCATCTGCAGCAGCCCTGGCAGCATCTCTGGCTGCATCTGCGCCCGGATCGCCAGCAGCTCTGGCAGCGGCTCGGGCTGCATCCGCCTCAGCCCTGGCAGCATCTCTGGCTGCATCTGCAGCAGCTTTTGCAGCATCCCGGGCTGCATCTGCATCGTTTCTGGCAGCGTCCCTGGCCTCATCTGCGTCGTTTCTGGCAGCATCCCTCGCTTCTGCGGCCTCCCTGGCAGCGTCCCTGGCGTCTTCTGCAGCTTCCCTGGCAGCGTCCCCTACGTTTTCTGCAGCTTCCCTGGCAGCTTCCCCGGCGTCTTCTGCGGCTTCCCTGGCTGCATCTGCGGCGTTATCCGCGTCATTGTCATCGTCGTTGTCATGCGCTTTGCCCGGACCTCTGTTCCCGGCCATACCATGGTCATCGTCGTTGTCAC
>NZ_AKJL01000312.1 GCF_000282355.1 Pseudomonas sp. GM49 | reverse complement strand
TACGAAGAGCTGTTGATCGGTGACAACGTCAGCGCGACCCGGCATCCAATGATCATGAGCGCAAACGAGGATCATCTGCCGTGGGATGTGCTCAAGCTGAAGCTGGCCGAGTTGCTTGGGGCCGTTGAGCAGGATGATTATTCGCGCGTCAGACAGCTCCTTCGCGAAACGGTCAGTGGCTATACACCGGATGGCGATATCGTCGACTGGATCTACCAGCAGCGTCGCTTGGAACCCTGATTGTTTCACATTGCGTAACAGGCATATTTTTGACAGACTCCAGACATCGCCTAACTTTGGGGGGCTTGGGAAAAGCTGCTTTCCCAAATTGATGTCATGGAGTTCCGACTATCCGTAATGGCTACGGTCGCTGAGTACCGTGTCCCGAATATTGCCGATAAAGTTATGGGGATTGTTTACAATAGCTTGATTGTATAAACAAAAAAATGCTGAGTTGAGCTGCAGGAATGATTGAAAATAAGTTAAAGATTCTGATAGTTACACAGTATTTTTGGCCGGAGAATATGCGTATCAATGACCTGGTTCGCGCCTTCTCGGAAAATGGTCATGAGGTCACTGTGTTGACCGGGTGGCCAAATTATCCAGAAGGTTCGGTATATTCGGAATTTAGTGCCAGTCCTGAGCGTTTCAGCAACTACTTCGGTGCGCGAATAGTTAGAGTTCCATTAGTTTCGCGTGGAAAACGCAGTGTTAGCCTGGTTTTCAATTACGTTTCTTTTTTTCTCAGCGCTTCTACACTCGGCGTTTTCAAGCTTAGAAATGAAAAGTTTGATGCGGTTTTCGTATACGCAGTTTCTCCTATTATGGCTGCTATTCCCGCAGTTGTGTTAGGGCGGATAAAAAAGGCCCCAGTATTTGTCTGGGTCCTTGATCTTTGGCCGGAAACTCTGAGGGCTGTAGGGGTACTCCGTCAGCCTGCCTTGTTGGCTTTGGTCGGGCGCGTGGTCAGTGCGATCTACAATCGTGCTGATTATTTGCTTTTACAATCCAAAGGTTTTGCCGATAACGTAAAACAATATTGCACCAAGGAAATCACCCCAGAGCGTTTGATTTATTTCCCAAGTTGGGCTGAGGATGACTTTTCGGCCTCCACTCCGCTCACTTCAAATTTGCTAGAGCGAGATGACTCAGTCTTCACCATTGTTTTTGCGGGAAATTTAGGCGAAGCGCAGGATTTTCCCGCGATCCTGGACGCCGCAGAAGCATTGAAGAACAAAGTCGCAGTGCGCTGGGTGATCGTGGGGGATGGGCGTATGAGCAAATGGTTGCATGAACAAGTCACGACAAGAAACTTGAGCAACGTATTGCTTCTGGGACGACACCCTCTGAGCGAGATGCCTGGGGTGTTTGCTTGTGCCGATGCGTTGCTGGTTTCATTGAAAACCAATGATGTATTCGAGAAAACGATTCCCGGGAAGGTCCAGGCTTATATGGCTTCGAGCAAGCCGATCCTGGGCATGATCAATGGGGAGGCTGCACGGGTAATCGAAGAGTCAGGCGGGGGATTTTCCTGCCCCTCAGGTGATGTCCAGGGGCTTGTGCGGATTACTTTGGAGTTGGCCACCACATCCCCTGCTCAACGTGAAACTATGGGGCGTGCCGGTCGGTCCTACTATTTGAGCCACTTTTCCAAACCTGCACTTATGGAGCGTCTGGAAGAGTTGTTTCGCGTTGCTACTTTGCGAAGGACCACCCAATAATGTCGAAGACCGTATTTTTAACCGGTGCAACAGGGTTTGTTGGTGGCGCGACGCTAAGGTGTCTGGTCGCAAGAAACTACACTGTCATTGCCGCGCTGCGTAATGGATCTCAATTACTTCAGAGTAAAGTCTCGACGATCCACGTTGACAGTATCGATGGTGCTACGTCCTGGAAAAACGGTCTCACCGGCGTAGACGTGGTCATACATGCCGCGGCTCGCGTTCATGTGATGAATGATACCGAAACCGATCCCTTGGCGGCATTCAGGCGAGTCAATGTTGAAGGTACATTGAATCTTGCACGCCAGGCTGCGTCTGCAGGTGTCCGACGCTTCGTATTTATCAGTTCCATCAAGGTGAACGGCGAAAGTACCGATTTGGGTGTCACGTATTCTCCCGAGGACACGCCAGCCCCGGCAGATCCCTATGGGATATCCAAGATGGAAGCCGAAGGGCTGTTGCGTGAATTGGCCGTGGAGACCGGGATGGAGGTCGTGATCATAAGGCCAGTGTTGGTTTACGGCCCTGGGGTCAAGGCTAACTTTCAAAGCATGATGCGATGGCTCGATAAAGGTATTCCTCTGCCTTTTGGGGCGATTCACAACAGCCGCAGTCTCGTAGCATTGGACAATCTGGTGGATTTGATTGTCACCTGTATCGATCATCCGGCAGCCGCTAATCAGACCTTTCTGGTCAGTGATGGCGAGGATCTTTCCACCACTCAATTGCTGCGCAAGATTGCGCTTGCCCTTGGGCGTACGGCTCGGCTTGTACCAATACCTGCCAGCGTCCTGCGCGGCATCGCCACATTGCTCGGAAGGAAAGCCCTGTCAAACCGGTTATGTGGATCCTTGCAGGTAGACATCAGCAAAACGCGCTCATTGCTGGGGTGGACACCTCCGGTCTCGGCAGATGACGCACTGAAGGCTACAGCACAACATTTTCAAGAAAGTAAATAACAATGATCTATTGGTGGTTAGTTCCTGCGGTGGCGAGTGTTTCCTTAATATTGACAGCGGTATTACGTCGTTATGCATTGGCGCGAAGTATTATCGATGTCCCCAATGCTCGCAGTTCTCATTCAGTACCCACTCCCAGGGGCGGCGGTGTCGCGATTGTCATCGCATTTTTGTTGGCGCTGCCATTTCTGGCATGGGCACAGTTGGCAACCATGCCACTGTTGATCGCTATCGGGGGGGCGGGTGGCCTGATCGCAATTGTCGGCTTCATGGATGATCATGGTCATATAGCAGCACGTTGGCGCTTGTTAGGCCATTTCTGTGCGGCCGCCTGGGCCTTGTTCTGTCTGGGGGGGCTGCCTCCGATTACCTTGTTTGGATGGGCTGTGGATCTTGGTTGGCTCGGATGCATCCTGGCGGCGGTCTATCTTGTCTGGATGCTCAATCTTTACAATTTCATGGATGGAATCGATGGTATAGCCAGTGTTGAAGCGATTTCGGCGTGCCTGGGTGGTTGTCTGCTTTATTGGCTGAATGGATTCGAAAGCCAGATGTGGGTTCCAGGACTGTTGGCGATGGCGGTTGGAGGATTTCTGTTCTGGAATTTTCCCCCTGCACGCATCTTCATGGGAGACGCTGGAAGCGGATTCCTCGGTATGGTGCTCGGTGTCATCTCGATTCAGGCTGCCTGGATTGCACCGCAGTTGCTCTGGGCCTGGCTGATCCTGTTGGGGGTGTTTGTTGTAGACGCAACCTTCACCTTGATTCGTCGCCTGGTTCGCGGTGACAAAGTTTATGAAGCTCATCGTAGTCACGCCTATCAGTTTGCGTCACGCCGATATCGCAAGCATTTGCCTGTCACTCTCGCCGTCGGGGCAATCAACGTAGGTTGGTTGCTGCCCGTTGCACTTTGCGTGACGTCCTTTGGATTGGATGGTGCGCTTGGCCTGATAATCGCCTATATCCCACTGGTAATTCTGGCGCTCAAATTTCACGCGGGTGAAATCGAAAAAGCCAGTCCTTCAATAGCTGATTTGTGATTATTTGAAGTTACAAGTGCGTCAGGAGACGTACACTGATCAAGCACGGTCATGGGGAGTGGTTAGAGGTGTACGACGGGGTTATGGATAAATTGCGCAAACTGTTGCTTGAGCTGTCGCGCCGTCAAAAACGGCTCATTCAGGTTACGGCTGACGTCATTCTCGTGTGGGCAGCGTTGTGGTTGGCGTTTCTGGTTCGCCTTGGCATTGATGATATGGTCAATCCACTGATCGTCCATTCCTGGCTTTTCTTGAGTGCCCCGGTCGTTGCAATCCCGTTGTTTATCCGGTTTGGCATGTATCGCGCAGTCATGCGCTACTTCGGCAACGATGCGTTGATCGCGATCA
>NZ_AKJL01000311.1 GCF_000282355.1 Pseudomonas sp. GM49 | reverse complement strand
CCCCCGCCGGTGAACAGTGGCGAGCGCTGGCGCCTGGCCGTCAAGTTGAAGCGCCCGGTCGGGCTCCTCAATCCGCAGGCCTTCGACTACCAGGCCTGGTTGCTGGCACAACATATCGGGGCGACCGGGACGGTCAAGGACGGCGAACGCCTTGCGCCAGCCCAATGGGCCTGGCGTGATGCAATCCGTCAGCGTTTGCTGGCGGTGGATGCCCAAGGGCGAAGCGGCGCGCTGACGGCATTGGTACTCGGGGACGGCGCCGGGCTGAGTCGCGAAGACTGGCAGGTATTGCAGGACACCGGCACGGTGCATCTGTTGGTGATTTCCGGGCAGCACATTGGATTACTGGCGGGCGTCGTGTATCTGCTGATCGCCGGCCTGGCCCGCTTTGGGTTATGGCCGAACCGTCTGCCATGGTTGCCCTGGGCGTGTGGCCTGGCATTCGCCGCTGCGCTCGGTTACGGGATGCTGGCCGGTTTCGGGGTGCCGGTGCGACGGGCCTGCCTGATGATTGGAATGGTGTTGTTGTGGCGTCTACGGTTCCGTCATCTCGGAGCATGGTGGCCACTGTTGTTGGCACTCAACGGCATTTTGCTGCTGGAGCCACTGGCGAGTCTTCAGCCTGGTTTCTGGCTGTCTTTCGCGGCCGTGGCCGTCTTGATATTGACCTTTGGCGGCCGGTTGGGGCCGTGGCGTTGGTGGCAGACCTGGACCCGTGCCCAATGGCTGATTGCAATCGGACTGTGCCCGTTGTTGCTGGCACTGGGGTTGCCAATCAGTCTCAGCGGGCCGCTGGCCAATTTGTTCGCGGTGCCCTGGATCAGTCTGGTGGTCCTGCCGCCGGCGTTGCTCGGGACGCTGTTGCTGCCGGTGCCTTATGTGGGGGAGAAACTGCTTTGGCTGGCTGGCGGCCTGATCGACGGGTGGTTCAGGGGATTGGGGCTCGTCTCCGGTCAGGTTCCCGCATGGGTGCCCGCGGCAGTCCCGCTATGGGCCTGGCTAATCGGTGCCATTGGCACCTTTTTGCTCTTGCTGCCGCGGGGCGTACCGATGCGCCCGTTAGGGTGGCCCCTGCTGTTGATGCTGGTTTTTTCGCCCAGGCCGGTGTTGCAGGAAGGCATGGCCGAAGTCTGGCAACTGGATGTCGGTCAGGGTCTGGCGATCCTGGTGCGCACTCGGCATCACACGTTGCTGTATGACGCCGGACCGCGTTTCGGTGAGCTCGACCAGGGGGAACGGGTGGTGCTGCCGGCATTGCGCAAACTGGGGGTGAAGGGGCTCGACCTGATGCTGATCAGCCACGCCCATGCCGATCATGCCGGCGGTGCCCCGGCGATTGCCAAGGGCTTGCCGGTGAAACAGGTGGTCAGTGGTGAGCCGTCAGACTTGCCTGTGGAGTTGCAGGCCGAGCGTTGTGAGAGCGGTCGGCAATGGACCTGGGATGAAGTCGATTTCCAGCTGTGGCATTGGCCATTGGCGGGCGACAGCAACCAGAACTCCTGTGTCTTGCTGATCGAGGCCAATGGCGAACGGTTGCTGTTGAGTGGCGACATCGATGCCGCCGCCGAGAGAGCCCTGCTGGACGGTCCGTTGGCCCTGCCCACCGATTGGCTGCAGGCGCCTCACCACGGCAGTCGCAGTTCGTCGTCCATGGCCCTGTTGAATGTCCTGCAACCTAAGGGTGCGCTGATCTCCCGCGGGCAGGGCAACTCGTTTGGCCATCCGCATCCCACGGTCATCGCGCGTTATCAAAAACGTGGAATGGCGATCTACGACAGCGCCGAACACGGTGCCATTCGTCTGCAACTGGGGCGCTTCGAGCCGCCGTGGTCAATGCGTCAGGAACGGCGTTTCTGGCGCGATCCGCCGCCCTTGAAGCAATAACCGAGTGTTATCAAAGCCCGACCGGATGCGACATCACGGTCTTCGGTGCGTCCACCCCCTATGTTAGAGTGGCGCACTTTTTCGAGGGGACTGTCACTGTGTGGGAATTGGTCAAATCCGGCGGCTGGATGATGCTGCCGATCATTCTGAGTTCCATCGCGGCCATGGCGATCGTCGCCGAGCGTCTCTGGACCCTGCGCGCCAGCCGCGTGACCCCGGAGCACTTGCTCGGGCAGGTCTGGGTCTGGATCAAGGACAAACAGCTCAATAAAGAAAAACTCAAGGAACTGCGTGCCAATTCGCCTTTGGGCGAGATCCTGGCGGCCGGCCTGGCCAACTCCAGGCATGGTCGCGAGATCATGAAAGAGTGCATCGAAGAGGCCGCTGCCCGGGTGATCCACGAGCTGGAGCGCTACATCAACGCGCTGGGCACCATCGCCGCCATGGCGCCGTTGCTGGGTCTGCTGGGTACCGTGTTGGGCATGATCGAGATCTTCAGTTCGTTCATGGGCACGGGCATGACGACCAACGCCGCAGTGCTGGCCGGCGGTATTTCCAAAGCCTTGATTACCACGGCTTCGGGCCTGATCGTCGGTATCCCGTCGGTGTTCTTCCACCGGTTTCTGCAACGGCGCATTGATGAGCTCGTCGTGGGCATGGAGCAGGAAGCCATCAAGCTGGTTGAAGTGGTGCAGGGCGACCGTGACGTTGATCTGGCTGAGGGCAAAGCGTGAAATTCCGCCGCAAGCAACGGGAGAACGTGGACATCAACCTCGTGTCGCTGATCGACGTGGTGTTTGTCCTGCTGCTGTTTTTCGTGGTGACCACCACCTTTACCCGTGAAACCCAGTTGCGCGTTGAGTTGCCGGAAGCGGTCAGTGGCGCATCTGCCGACGACCAGACCCGGCAGCTCGATATCGCCATCAGTGCCGACGGTGTGTTCTCGGTGAACAACCATGTATTGCCGAAAAGCGACCTGGCCACGTTGATGGAAGCGCTGCAGAAAGAATCCAATGGTGATACCAACCTGCCGTTGTCCATCAGCGCCGACGGCAAATCCCGGCATCAGTCGGTCATCACTGCGATGGACGCCGCCGGCAAACTCGGTTTCAGCCACTTGCGCATGACCACCATCGAGGCGGCGCCCTCCGCGCCCTGATGGCCATGTCCAATCGATTGCTCGCCGCGTGGTATGACGGTCATCCGGCCCTGAAGCTGTTACAGCCACTGGAATGGCTGTACCGGCGCGTGGTCGTGAACAAGCGCAAGCGCTTTCTGGCGGGTGAGGGCGAGATCTATCAGCCGCCGGTGCCGTTGATCGTCGTTGGCAACATCACCGTTGGCGGTACCGGCAAGACGCCGCTGATTCTGTGGATGATCCAGCATTGTCAACGCAGCGGCCTGCGGGTCGGCGTGGTCAGCCGCGGCTACGGCGCCAAGCCGCCGCAGTTGCCGTGGCGGG
>NZ_AKJL01000310.1 GCF_000282355.1 Pseudomonas sp. GM49 | reverse complement strand
GAAGGACAGCAAGCCGATGAGGGGCAAACGCAGCGAAGTGAACATAAGAAAACGCCCTTGAAAATCCACGCGCTCGCCGGCAGGCGAACGCCAACACCAAAAAATGCCGAGGCCAGGGTGCTTCGACAGCTTGGTAGGGATTGTCGGTGGTCGCCGGCCGGCAGGTTTTGCCCTGCGTGCCAGTTATGTTGGCGGGGCTGCCAAACCGGACAATCTGGCATGCACAACCAACTAATTGGCAAACAGGGAAAAGGGCAAACAAAAGCCGCGACTTAGTATCCGGGCAGACCGCAAACCTGCGCTCAAGAACAAGAACGGATGCCACACCATGCTCAAGTCCCCCTTGCTTCGTCTCTCGACGCTCGCGCTGATGATCAGCGCCGGCCAGGCCAATGCCTATGAGCTGTACGCCGATGATGACAGCCATCTGAACGCCACCCTCGAAGCCGCGTTCGGCATTTTCCACAGCCAGGAAAACTACGCCCTGTCCGGCCGTCTCGACGAAGGTTCCTCGTCGTGGCGCGAGGGCTACATCAAATACGGTTTGAGTTTCGACAAGGGCCTGGGCGGTGCGGGCACGGCTTACGGCGCGGGCAACCTGCTCAGCTCCGGCACCTGGGGCGACGGCGACGCCGCCGGTTTCAGCGATGGCTCGGAACGCACCACAAAGTTCGAAGACGCCTACCTCGGCTGGCGTTCGGCCGATCTGTTCAGCGCCTTGGGCAAGGACGGTGTGGACCTGTCCTTCGGCCGCCAGAACATCGTGGTCGGTGATGGCTTCCTGATCAACGGCGACGCCCTGAACATGGGCAAGGGCCTGGCCGACGGCGAGTTCAACCGTGGCGGCGCCTACTACCTGGCCGCTCGCAAAGCCTTCGACGAAACCGCCGTATTGCGCCTGGGCGGCAAGGAAGGCTGGCGCAGCGACCTGATGTGGCTCAAGTCCGACAACCGCGCCCAGGCCAAGACCGAAATGTACGTCGGCACCCTGGAGCATGTGGCCGAGGCCGGCACGGTGGGCCTGACCTACATCAAGACCACCGACATCGACGAACAGTACGCCTCTCCAATCCAGCTCGAACGCGACGGCATGAAGACCTACAGCCTGCGTGCCACAGGCAATGCCGGAGTGAAAGACCTGTTCCTGTCCGGTGAATACGCCAAGCAGGACAAACCCCACGCCGCCACCGAAGACGCCTGGTACCTGGAAGCCGGCTGGACCTTCTCCGACGCGATCTGGACCCCGAACGTCAGCTACCGCTACAGCCGCTTCTCGGAAGGCTACGACACCTTGTTCTACGGCATGAGCCGTGGTTATGGCACCTGGTTCCAGGGTGAAGTGGCGGGCAACTACGCCGGGCCGTTCAACAGCAACTCGCGGATTCAGAACGTCGGGCTGAAAGTCTCGCCACTGGAAAACCTGAACCTGGGCGCGCTGTACTTCAACTTCGACACCATCGATCGCAGCCTGGGCAATACCGACGGCCACGAAGTCGACCTGTATGCCGAATGGCACGTCAACGACCACCTGACCGTGATGCCGCTGGTGGGCATCTACCAGCCGGACAAGAGCGCCGAAAATGGCGGCACGCAACTGGGCAACAACGACCGGAACGTCTACGCCCAACTGCTGTTCGTCACCGGTTTCTAACCTCGGCCGTGGGCAATGACGGCGTCATTGCCCACGTGGAAAAAGGTATTTCCAATGCACAAGAAGCTCCTGACGATCCAGAGCAAGATCGCCCTCCTTGCCGGGCTCTGCCTGTTGCTGGTCGTCGGCCTGCTGATGGGCTTGTCGCTCTATCAGACCCACAAGAGCAGCCAGCAGGTTGCGCAAGCCAGTGGTGACATGCTCGCCAATGCGGCCAGGGAACACATGCAGGCCCTGGGCAAAGTGCAGGCCATGCAAGTGCAACGCACCTTCATGCAGACCCACGAATACGGCCAGGGGTTATCGCGCTACCTGTTGTACCTGCGACAGCTGCAACAACAGGGCAGCCTGACCCGCCAGCAACTGCGCAGCGAGCTGAGCACCCAGCTTCACCAGGCCCTTATCGACAAGCCCGACCTGCTCGGGCTTTATGTCATTTTCGAACCCGGTGGACTCGACGGCGACGACGCCGCTTTCGCCCACCAGGCGGACATTGGCAGCAACGAAACCGGGCGCTTCGCCCTGTATTGGGTGCAGAGCAAACCCGGCGAACTGCAAGCGGTGATCGGCGACGAAGGCCTGCTCGCCAACACCGAGCCGGGGCCGAGCGGTGCGCCCTACAACGCCTTCTATACCTGCGCCCGCGACACCCGTCAGGCCTGTGTGCTCGAGCCTTATTTCGACGAAGCATCCGGCAGCCGCAAACTGGTGACCAGCGTGGCCTTCCCGCTGCTGGAAAACGGCAAGGTGATCGCCGTGGTCGGGCTCGACATCAACCTCGCCGCCCTGCAACAGAACAGCCAGGCCAGCGCCCGTCAGTTGTTCGAGGGCAACGGTCAGATCAGCATCGTCAGCCCGCGCGGGGTGATCTCCGCCAACAGCCAGGACGTCAGCCGCCTCGGCCAGCCGGTGGACAGCGCCGAGGTGATGGACGCCTTGCGCCAGGGCGAACCCAAAGTGTTTGTCGACGCCCGGCAGATCAAGGTGCTAGAGCCGCTGTCACCGATTGTCGGCGCCGCGCCATGGGGCGTGCTGGTCGGCGTGCCGCAAGATGTCTTGCTGGCGCCGGTGACCACCTTGCAAAAGGAACTCGATGCCCAAGGCGAGCAAAGCACCGCGCTGGAATTGCTCCTCGGTGGCGGTTCGGCCCTGCTCGGCCTGCTGTTGATCGGGTACACGGCGCTGCGCATTACCCGGCCGCTGCAAGTGCTGACCCGCGTGATGGAGGATATCTCCCTCGGCGAAGGCGACCTGACCCGGCGCCTGCAGGTGCAATCGCGGGATGAAATCGGTCAACTGGCGACCGCCTTCAACCGCTTTATCGAACGCATCCACCAGTCGATGCGCGAGGTGTCCTCGGCGGCCCTCGGCGTCAATGAAGGGGCGCGGCGCGTGCTGAATGCATCGAACGCTTCGCTGAGCAATTTCGACGATCAATCCACCCGCACCAGTAGCGTGGCGGCGGCGATCAACCAGTTGGGCGCGGCCGCCCAGGAGATCGCCCACAACGCCAGCGATGCCTCGCACCAGGCGTCCAGTGCCCGGCAACAGGCCGAGGACGGACGCCAGGTGGTGCAACGCACGATCGAGGTGATGAACGAACTGTCGGGCAAGATCAGTACCTCGTGCGCCAACATCGAAGTGCTCAACGACAAGACCGTGAACATCGGGCAGATCCTCGAAGTGATCAAGGGCATCTCCCAGCAGACCAACCTGCTGGCGCTCAACGCGGCCATTGAAGCGGCGCGGGCCGGTGAAGCGGGTCGTGGCTTTGCGGTAGTGGCGGACGAAGTGCGCAGCCTGGCCGGCCGCACCCAGGCCTCGGCGCTGGAGATCCAGCAGATGATCGAGGAGCTGCAAGTGGGCGCACGCGAATCAGTCACCACCATGACCGAGAGCCAGCGCCACAGCGAAGAAAGCGTCACCATCGCCAACCTCGCCGGCTCCCGCCTGGGCAGCGTGACCCAGCGCATCGGCGAGATCGACAACGTCAACCAGTCCGTCGCCGCTGCCACGGAAGAACAGACGGCGGTGGTCGAAGCCCTTAACGTCGACATCACCCGGATCAACAGCCTGAACCAGCAAGGGGTGGAGAATTTGCAAGCGACGTTGCGGGCTTGTACCGAGCTGGAGCAACAGGCCGGGCGGTTGAATCAGTTGGTGGGGAGTTTTCGTATCTGAGATTTTTGTTGTCTGACACTCCGCCATCGCGAGCAGGCTCGCTCCCACAGTGATTTGTGGTGTACGCAAATATTGCACTCACCGCAGAACCCTGTGGGAGCGG
>NZ_AKJL01000309.1 GCF_000282355.1 Pseudomonas sp. GM49 | reverse complement strand
GCCGGCATCGACAGCCGCAGCGGCTTCACGGTGGTCACCAGCCGTTGCAGCCTGGAACTGATCCACAAAGCCGTCAGGGCCAGGCTCGGCACGCTGGTCAGTCTGTCGGCACCCACCGCCCTGACTGTGCAATGGGCGATCAAACATCGCCTCAACCTGATTCACGTACCCCACCGCAACGCACCGCGCATCTACAGCCCGGCATGATGCCTTCACCTGATCACCGCGCCGGCAAGCGCAGGAACTTCCCATGACAGATATTTCGGATTCACCGCCCAACGGCCTGACCCACCTCGACCGCCAGGGTCGCGCCAACATGGTTGATGTCAGCGAAAAAACCCCGACGCAGCGAGAAGCCCAGGCCCAGGCCTGGGTGCGGATGCGCCCGGAAACCCTGAAGCTGATTCAAAGCGACGGCCACCCCAAAGGCGATGTGTTTGCCGTGGCGCGAATCGCCGGAATCATGGCGGCGAAGAAAACCCATGAGCTGATTCCGCTGTGCCACACCTTGCTGCTCAGTTCGATCCACATCGAACTCAAGGCCTGCACACCGGACAGCGTGAAAATCCTCGGCACGTGTCGCGTCGAGGGCCAGACCGGGGTCGAACTCGAAGCCCTCACCGCCGTCAGCGTAGCGGCGCTGACCCTCTACGACATGTGCAAGGCAGTGGACCGCGGCATGGTCATCGATGACATCCGCCTGCTCAGTAAACAAGGTGGCCGCTCCGGTCATTTCAAGTTCGAGGACGCACAATGATCCTGATCAATTACTTCGCCCGTTACCGCGAGCAGCTCAACCTGGGCGGTGAAAAACTGCCCCTGACCGACGACCTCAAGACCATCGAAGACGTGCGCCGATTGTTGATGGCTCGCGGTGAGGTGTGGAGCCATGTGCTCGGTGAAAACAACCTGATGTGTGCGCTGAACCAGGCGCTGTGCCATCCGGATCAGGTGATCGAGGACTATGACGAGATCGCCTTTTTTCCACCCGTCACCGGGGGTTGAGACATGACGGTTCGGGTCCAGCGAGAAGTGTTCGACATCAGCCAGTTGATCGACAGCCTGCAGGCGAACGATCCGGGCGTGGGTGCCGTGGTCAACTTCGTCGGCTACGTGCGCGACATCAATCAGGGTGAGGCAGTCGCCGGGTTGTTTCTGGAGCACTACCCGGGCATGACCGAACGTTCGCTGCAAACAATCATCGACAATGCCAGGGCCCGATGGCCACTGAGGGCCGTGGAGATCGTGCATCGGATCGGCCCGTTGTCGATCAGCGAGCCGATCGTGTTTGTCGGCGTCAGCAGCCAACATCGACAAGCCGCTTTCGAAGCCTGCGCATTCATCACGGACTACCTGAAAACCGACGCGCCGTTCTGGAAGCGCGAAGACGTGGCGTCCGGCGCTCGCTGGGTCGATGCCCGTGACAGCGACCGATCAGCCGTCGAGCGCTGGGCAGATACGCAGTATCAGGCGATTATCCAATGCGCTCCGGCATCGCATTGCTACGTTTCAAGCGCGGGGTGATCGAGATGTTGATCGGCTGCGGTGTGCACCTGATGTACTGAATCAAACATTTACACACGCCACAATCCTCCCTAGTATCCAGCCATCCCCCGGATGGCTTGTCCTGCTCGCCACCGACGATTTCCGCCGCCGGAAACCTGCGCCATGCGTACTTCGCCGTCAGAACAGCACCTGCTGAACCTCTCGATCCAGGCCACCTCGCTGCTGGCCGTGGACGGCATTGCATGAAGCGCATCGTCAACCTGCCCATGGCCCTGCGCCGTTCCAAACTGCGTCACTCCGCACGTCCGCCGGATAGCGCCCTGCTCGCCTGATCGGCGAGCGCCCTCCTTACGCTATCCCTGCATTTGCTCAGCGTATGCAATCCCTGTGGGAGCGAGCTTGCTCGCGATAGCGGAGTGTCATTCGACATATATGGTGAATGACACCCCGCTATCGCGAGCAAGCTCGCTCCCACAGGTTGCGCACTTCGACTGACCGGCATTGGTATCTCCCCATTCTGCCTGGACACTGACATGACTCAACGTTGCAATTCCTACTACACAGCCACCCTCGACCAGGACACCGATTACCCGACGCTGCAAGGCCGGCACCGGGTGGACGTGGTGATCATCGGCGGCGGCTTCACCGGTGTCGCCACCGCCGTCGAGCTGGCGGAAAAGGGCCTGAAGGTCGCCATCGTCGAAAGCCACAAGATCGGCTGGGGCGCTACCGGGCGCAACGGCGGCCAAGTCACTGGCAGCCTGTCGGGCGATGAAGCCATGCGCAAACAGATGCGCCGCACCCTTGGCGACGAGGTCGACGACTTCATCTGGAACCTGCGCTGGCGCGGGCACCAGATCATCCGGCAGCGCGTGGAAAAATATGGCATCGCCTGCGACCTCAAGCACGGCCACCTGCACGCCGCGTACAAACCCGCGCACATGGACGGCTTGCGCAAGGATTACAACGAAGCGGTGCACCGTGGCATGGGCGACGAGGTCAGCCTGCTCGACCGCAGCCAGGTACGCGACCTGTTGCAAAGCGACCTTTACCACGGCGCGATCAAGAACACCCGCAACCTGCACCTGCACCCGCTCAACCTGTGCATCGGTGAGGCCCGTGCAGCCGAAAGCCTGGGCGCGTTGATCTTCGAAAACAGTGAAGTGCTGGAGATCATCCACGGCGATGGCCTTCACCAGAGCCCCGGCGTACGCACCGCCCACGGGCACATCGACGCCAATCAGGTGCTGCTGGCCGGCGACGTCTACCACAAGCTGGAACCGGGCAAGCTCAAGGGTAAGATTTTCCCGGCCATGGGCGGCATCGTCACCACCGCGCCACTGGGCGATCTGGCCAAACAGATCAACCCCGAAGACCTCGCGGTCTACGACTGCCGCTTCGTGCTCGACTACTACCGCCTCACCGCTGACGGTCGCCTGCTGTTCGGTGGTGGCGCCAACTACAGCGGTAAGGATTCGCGCGACATCGCCGCCGAACTGCGCCCGTGCATCGAGCAGACTTTCCCGGCACTCAAAGGTGTGGCCATCGATTACCAGTGGAGCTGCGCGATGGGCATCGTGATCAACCGCATCCCGCAGCTGGGCAAGCTGTCGGACAACGTCTGGTATTGCCAGGGCTACTCCGGCCACGGCATCGCCACCACCCACATCATGGGCGAAATCATGGGCCGGGCGATCACCGGGCAGTTGGAGCAGTTCGACACCTTCGCCGCCTGCCAGCACATCCGCGTGCCCCTGGGCGACCTGCTGGGCAACCCGATGCTCGCTGCCGGCATGTGGTACTACCAGATGCTTGAGCGTTTGCGCTGAGTCATTGGCTGCACATCCGGCATTGATGTTGTTTGTGCTGGCCTCTTCGCGGGCAAGCCCGCTCCCACA
>NZ_AKJL01000308.1 GCF_000282355.1 Pseudomonas sp. GM49 | reverse complement strand
CCGGCCATGGCTCGCCGCTGCCACAACTCAAGCACGGCGGCCCGGGTCGTGCGGGTGGCGGTGAAGAACTCGGTGGGTTGCGTGCGGTGAAGCACTACCTGCAACGTGCTGCGGTGCAAGGTTCGCCAACCATGCTGGCGGCGGTCACCGGCGAATACGTGCGTGGCGCCAAGGTCATCGAAACTGACGTGCACCCGTTCCGTCGCCATTTCCAGGACCTGCAGATCGGCGAATCGCTGCTGACTCACCGCCGCACCGTCACCGAAGCGGACCTGGTGAACTTCGGCTGCCTGTCGGGCGACCACTTCTACATGCACTTCGACGAGATCGCGGCCAAGGAATCGCAGTTCGGCAAGCGCATCGCCCACGGTTATTTCGTACTGTCGGCAGCGGCCGGGTTGTTCGTATCCCCCGGCGTCGGCCCGGTGCTGGCCAACTACGGCCTGGACACCCTGCGCTTCATCAACCCGGTGGGCATCGGCGACACCATCCAGGCGCGCCTGACCTGCAAACGCAAGATCGACCAGGGCAAGAAGAGCCCGCAAGGGATTCCGCAAGGCGTGGTGGCGTGGGATGTGGAGGTCACCAACCAGTTGGGTGAGCTGGTGGCCAGTTATGACATTCTGACCTTGGTCGTAAAACGCGAAGACTGACGTGACAACCTGTAGGAGCGAGCTCGCTCGCGATGGACGTGAATGATGGCACGCGCTTTCTGGATGAACGCGTTGTTCTCAGGTTCTTCGCGAGCAAGCTCGCTCCTACAGGGGTATCGGTAGGCCAAAAAATTTGGTTAGTGCTTGCGCAACCACTCGATAAACAACGCAAACAACTCCGACTGCGAACCCACCTGCAGTTTCAGGTACAGGTTCTTGCGGTGCATGCGCACGGTTTCCGGCGAGATGCTCATCTGGCTGGCCGTGGACTTCACCGAATGCCCGCGCAACACCATGTGCGCCACTTGCCGCTCGCGCTCGGTGAGCAATTCACAACCGAAGTTTTCGAACGCCGCCTGCACGCGATGCTTGAGATCATCGCGCATGCCTTGCTCGTTATCACGCTCAATCCCGGAACTGCGCAGCAGTCCACGCTGGCTGAATTCGCTGATGAATTCACGCACCAATGGTTCGACGGCTCGCAGCAGGTTCAACTGTTCGTCGCTTAGACATTCTCCGCCGAAACCCTGATAGAGGCTGACGGAAATCTTCGTGTCGTTGCCGGTATCGACGATGTAGTAGCTGTCTTCCGAACAGCCCGCCTTCAGGTAATAGGATTTGTAGTAGTCACTGTCGAAGAAGTTGTCCGGGGCAATTTCCTCCAGGTGATAGAACCCTTGCGCCAACCCCTGCTCCACCGCCAGGCAGAACGGGTCGAGCAAATAGCCCCCGGCAAAATAGCGCTCCAGAATCGAGACCTGATACTCCTGCGCAATCCCGCGCTGATGCAGCAGCTGTGGTGCGCGGTCCTTGCGCTCGAGGCTGATCATCATCGACTCGACGGACACCAGTTGCGCCAACGCTGACGCCAGGTATTGCAAGGCGTCAGGCTCATCGACATGGGCGAATGCCTCGCGCATTCCCCCATGCCATTTGTGCAACGCCCCGAAGGGCATCGCGATCAGCGTATCGTCGTCTGGTTTGCTCATGCCCCGCAGTCTAGCGGGTGCGCTGGCCCTTGGTAAAAGCCTGTATGGCGAATTCATTGGCCGTCATATTGGCCGCTGGCCTGAAGCTCCGCCGCCACTTCCAGAATGCACGCGCGCAGGGTCTCGACGATTTCATCGACCTGGACAACCGTCAGGATCAACGGCGGTGACATCACGTTAAGGTGCATGATCGGCCGCACCAGCAAGCCACGGGCCTGAGCCCGCACGTGGATCTTCTCGCCGATGTTGATCTCGTCGGGGAACAGCGCCTTGGTGCGTTTATCGGCGACGAACTCCACGCAGGCCATGAGTTTCTGGCAGCGCACATCCCCCACCAGCGGCAAGTCCCGCAGGGTGGCCAGGCGCTCTTCCAGATAAGCCCCCACCGTGTCGACATGGGCCAGCAGGTTTTCCCGCTCGATGATTTCGATGTTCTTCAGCGCCGCCGTGCAGCACACCGGGTGGCCGCTGTAGGTGAAGCCGTGGGTGAAGCAGCGGCCCTTGCCCGGCTCGGCGATGACTTTCCAGATACGGTCAGAAAAGATGCACGCGCCCAGCGGCAGGTAGGCCGAGGTCAGGCCTTTGGCGGTGGTAATGATGTCGGGCTGCACATCGAACACATCCCGGGAGGCAAAGAACTTGCCCAGGCGCCCGAACGAGGTCACCACTTCGTCGGCGACGAACAGGATGTCGTAGCGCTGGCAGACGTCCCACATGCGCTTGAGGTAGCCCTGTGGCGGAATGATCACCCCGCCCGAGCCCATGATCGGTTCGGCGAAAAACCCGGCGACCTTGTCCGCGCCGATGGCGAGGATCTTGTCTTCGAATTCCTTGACCAGAAACTCGAGAAACTGCGCCTCGTCCATGCCATCGGGTGCGCGGTATGGATTCGGGTTGGACACGTGGTGGATCAGCGGGTTGGCGTAGTCAAACTCCGGCACCCGGTCGGCGGCCTTGTTGCCGATCGACATGGTCAGGGTGGTGGAGCCGTGATAGGCGTTGAACCGGGCGATGACGTGCTTCTTCTCCGGTTTGCCACGGCAGTTCTGGTAGTACTGGATCAGCCGGTACGCGGTGTCCACGGCGGTGGAGCCACCGGTGGTCAGGAACACATGGTCGAGGTCGCCGGGGGCCAGGCTGGCGAGCTTTTCGCACAGCTGGATGGCGACGTTGTTCGACATGTCGGAAAACGGATTGGAATAGGCCAGTTGCCGCACCTGATCGGCGATGGCCTCGGCCATTTCCTCACGGCCCAAACCGATGTTGGTGCACCACATGCCGCCCACCGCATCGAGAAAGCGGTTGCCCTGGGTGTCGTAGATGTAGGCGCCATCGCCTGCGACGATGTTCAACGAGCCTTGTTCGGCGTGTTCGTCGAACACGTGATAGCCGTGCATATGGTGAGCCTTGTCGGCCTTGACCAGCCGGGACTCGTCCGCTGGGGAAAAAACGGTGCGTGTTGGCGTCGCCATAAATAAACCTCTAACCGGGTTGACTAACGATCGAACAAATCAGATGCCGCTTTTCACGGTGCTCCAGACCCGGGTGATCGCCCGCATGTCCTTGGCATCCTGGGTCTTCTGCGGGAACAGGCGCTCGCGGGTTTGCGCGTCCGGGTAGATCGCCGGGTTGTTGCGCACATCGGCGCTCAACAACGGCGTGGCCGCCGCGTTGCTGTTGGCGTAGTTGATGAAGTCGCTCACGTCCGCCATCACCTGCGGCTGCATCAGGTATTCAAGAAACTTGTGGGCATTGGCGACGTGGGGCGCGTCGGCCGGGATGTACATGTTGTCAAACCAGATCAGCGAGCCTTCCTTGGGGATGAAGTAGGCCAGGTCGATCTTTTTCTTGGCTTCTGCAGCGCGGGCCATGGCCGTGGCGTAGTCGCCGGACCAGGTCATGGCCATGCACACGTCACCGTTGGGCAGGCTGGTCAGGTAATTGACCGAGTCGAATTTGCGGATGTACGGCCGCACGGACAGCAGCAAGTCCTGGGCGGCCTTCAGATCTGCGGGGGCGGCGCTGTTCGGGTCACGTCCCAGGTACTTCAAGGCCATGGGAATGACTTCGGTCGGGGCATCGAGCAGGGTCACACCGCAGTCGGCGAAACGCGAGACGATCTTCGGATCGAAGATCATCGCCAGCGAACCGATCGGCGCGTCCGGCATGCGTTCCTTGATCTTGTCGACGTTGTACGTGACGCCATTGCTGCCCCAGGTGTAGGGCGCAGAGTAGGTGGTGCCCGGATCAAACCCCTGCAGGTCCTGCAAGACTTTCGGGTCCAGGTTGCTCCAGCCCGGCAGCAACTTTTTATCCAGCGGCTGGAACACCTTGGCCTTGATCAACGGTGGCGCGAGGGAGGCGTTCAACACGATCAAGTCATAACCGGAGTGGCCGGTGAGCAATTTGGCCTGCACCGTTTCGTAGGCATCGAAGGTGTCGTAAATGACTTTGATGCCGCTGGCCTTTTCGAAGTCGGCCACGGTTTTTTCACCGATGTAATCCGCCCAGTTGTACAGCCGCAGCGTATTGCTGTCGTCCACTTGAGCGGCGTAGGCATTCAAAGTCAGTGGTACAACAAACAGACTGGAAATCACCTTAAGCAGCGTCTTGCCCATAGCAAATGCACCTTATAGCGAGTTCGGCTCTGGATGAGCGGATGCCCCCACTATTGGCGGATTCGCCGGGCGCAGCCATACCCCGAATGGGTGTGTGTCGCTTTTGGCGCACCGGCATGGCAAAAAGCGGCAGCGCAGTTGACCCGTTTTGCCATAGATCCGGGGTTTGTCCGGCGCTTAAAGTGGCAGCCTGAACCGACCCTGCGGAGCCTGCGATGACCGACCTGATCAAACACGAGCAACGCGACGGCGTGTTGACGCTGACCATCGACCGCCCGGACAAGCTCAACGCGCTGAACAACGCCATGTACACGCAACTGGCCGACCTGTTGCTGGCCGCCGACGAAGACGCGCAGACCGGCGTGATCATCCTCACCGGCGGCCCGGCCTGCTTTACCAGCGGCAACGACCTGGTGGATTTCCTCCAGCATCCGCCGACGCACCTGGACGCCCCGGCGTTCCGCCTGATGAAAGTCGTCACGCGCCTGCAAAAGCCGCTGATCGCGGCAGTCTGTGGGGCGGCCATCGGCATTGGCACCACATTGCTGTTGCATTTCGATCAGGTGCTGGTGACCCGCAACGCCAAGCTGCGCATGCCGTTCGTCAACATCGGCCTGTGCCCCGAATTCGGCGCCAGCCTGTTGCTGCCACGCCGGCTCGGCCATGCCCGCGCCGCGAGCCTGCTGCTGTTGGGCAACGGCCTGGATGGCAACGAAGCGGTGGCCTGGGGCCTGGCCAACGAAGCTTTCGATGACGGCGAGCAATGCCTGGCTGCGGCCACAAAAATCGCCCAGCGCTTTTTGGCGATGCCCCAGGAGGCCTTGCGCCAATCCCGTCAACTGATGAAACAGGCGACGTTGCCGGAACTGGAAGCCACCCTGCGCGAAGAAAACACGCTGTTCATCCAGCGCCTGAATACCGACGAGGCGAAATCCGCCTTGAACGCCCTGCTCAATCGCAGTACAGATAAGAATCCACCGAAAGGAAACCAGCCATGAACACTCCGGAAATCTACGTCGTCAGCGCCGCCCGTACCGCCATTGGTACGTTCGGCGGCTCGCTCAAGGACGTGCCACTGGCCGACCTCGCGACCACGGCCGTGAAAGCCGCCCTGCAACGGGCCGCCGTGGACCCGGCGCTCGTTGGCCATCTGGTGATGGGCAACGTGATCCCGACCGAAACCCGCGACGCCTACATCTCTCGCGTCGCGGCAATGAACGCCGGCATTCCGAAGGAAACCCCGGCCTACAACGTCAACCGCCTCTGCGGTTCCGGCCTGCAAGCCATCATCAACGCTGCCCAGACCCTGATGCTCGGCGATGCCGACATCGTCGTCGGTGCCGGTGCCGAATCCATGAGCCGTGGCCCGTACCTGATGCCAGCCGCCCGTTGGGGTTCGCGCATGGGCAACGCCCAGGTCATCGACTACATGCTCGGCATCCTGCATGACCCGTTCCATGGCATCCACATGGGCATCACCGCCGAGAACGTCGCCGCACGCAACGGCATCACCCGCGAAATGCAGGACGCCCTGGCCCTGGAAGACCAGCAACGCGCGGCCCATGCGATTGCCAACGGCTACTTCAGCGAGCAGATCGCGACCGTGGAAATCCAGGATCGCAAAGGCGTCAAACTGTTCAGCGTCGACGAGCACCCTCGCGCCACGTCCCTGGAACAACTGGCTGCAATGAAGCCTGCGTTCAAGAAGGACGGTTCGGTCACCGCCGGCAACGCCTCGGGCCTCAACGACGGTGCCGCCGCACTGGTCATGGCCACCGGTAACGCGGTCCAGGCCAATAACCTGAAACCACTCGCCCGCCTGGTCAGCTACGCCCACGCCGGCGTCGAACCGGAATTCATGGGCCTGGGCCCGATCCCGGCCACCCGCCTGGCACTCAAGCGCGCCGGCCTGACCGTCGCCGACCTGGACGTGATCGAAGCCAACATCGCCTTCGCCGCCCAGGCCTGCGCCGTCAGCCAGGAACTGGACCTCGACCCGGCCAAGGTCAACCCGAACGGTTCGGGCATCGCCCTGGGCCACCCGGTGGGCGCAACCGGCGCGATCATCGCCACCAAGGCCATCCACGAACTGCATCGCACCGGTGGCCGTTACGCGCTGGTGACCATGTGCATTGGTGGTGGTCAGGGGATTGCGGTGATTTTCGAACGCGTCTAAGCCCCGAACAATCGCTGAAAAACCTGTGGCGAGGGAGCTTGCTCCCGCTGGACTGCGCAGCAGGCCCTGCTTTTCAAGAGCCGGGGTCGCTGCGCAACCCAACGGGAGCAAGCTCCCTCGCCACATTTGACCGTGTAACGCCCCCACAGGAGCGACCGGCACTTGATGATTTCCCCGCGTAACTGGTCGCAATCGATCAATACCGCCCCCGCCCCGCCCCCTAGATTAGCTCCCAGAACACGAAGCCGTACCGCGCGGCCAGTCACTGAGGAGATCGCCCCATGCACAGTTTCCAGAACCGTAAGCAGCAGAGCCCGATCGATGGCTGGGACCATCAGGACCCGGAAGAGGCCTTCACCCTGCCCTCGCGTTACTTCTATGACGAAACCCTGTTCAAGGCCGAGCGCGACAACATTTTCATGCACGCCTGGCACGTGGCCGGGCACGTCAGTGAGTTCGCCGAGCCGGGTCAGTACGTGGTCACGGATCTGTTCGACCAGAGCGTAGTGGTGGCGAAAAACCGTCAGGGCCAGATCCACGCCTTCCACAATGTTTGCCAGCATCGCGGCAATCGCCTGCTCGAAGAACGGCGCGGCACCACCAGTGGCGTGGTGCGTTGCGCCTATCACTCGTGGTGCTACGAAATGGACGGCAGCCTGCGCAGCGCACCCCGCTGCGAGAAGATGAAGAACTTCGAGTTGCAGCAGTTCAACATCCCGCAGATTCGCACCGAAGAATTGGGCGGCTTCATTTACTTCAACCTCGACCCGGCTGCGCCGTCCCTGCGGGATTTGTTCCCCGGGGCGGACGAGGAAATGCGCCGGGTGTTTCCGGACCTGGCCGACATGCGCCTGATCGAAGAGCAAGACGTGATCGTACCGGCCAACTGGAAGGTGATCATGGACAACTCCATCGAGGGTTATCACTTCAAGCTGTCGGGGCCTTGCCACATCGACCTGGCCAAACTGATTGACTTCAAGGGCTACCAATTGAGCAAACGCGACAACTGGTGGACCTACATCGCCCCGGCCAACCTCTCGGTGACCGAAGCCTACGGCGTGCCGCTGCGCAAGGACCTCAACCCGGACGAGTGCTTCTTCAACATCGGCATGTGGCCGAACAATACCTTCTACACCTTCCCGTTCTCGGAGTTCCTGGGCTCATTCATCATGATTCCGCTGGACGCCGAGCGCTCGCTGCTGCGCTTCGGTTACTACTCCAGCAATGCCGAGACTGCGGCGGTGAGTACGTCGTGCATGAAGTGGATGAACGAGGATCTGGGGCCGGAGGACATCGCCCTGAACATCTCGGTGCAGAAAGGCCTGCATTCGCTCGGTTACGACCAGGGCCGCTACATGATCGATGCCCAGCGCAGCAATGAAAGCGAGCATCTGGTGCATCACTTTCATCGGTTGGTATTCAACGGGATTCATGGCACCTCTCCTTCCTGAGCCAACACAGTACCTGTGGGAGCGGGCTTGCCCGCGATGACGGTGTATCAGACAACACTTATGTCGGCTGACACGGCCTCATCGCGGGCAAGCCCGCTCCCACAGGGTTTTGTGTTGTTCTTTTTAATGCAGCTTATAAGGGAGCCCCTAACCATGACCAACCATGCGTTTGATTACCTGATAGTGGGCGCAGGGTCCGCTGGCTGCGTATTGGCCAATCGCCTGGGCGAAGACCCGTCGGTGCGGGTTCTGTTGCTGGAGGCCGGCCCGGCGGACCAGAGCTGGACCATCGACATGCCGTCCGCCGTGGGCCTGGTGGTTGGCGGCACGCGCTACAACTGGAGCTACAGCTCCGAACCGGAGCCGTATCTGGACGGTCGCCGGATCGGCACACCGCGAGGCCGCACGCTGGGCGGTTCGTCCTCGATCAATGGCATGGTCTACATCCGTGGCCATGCCCGGGACTACGACGGCTGGGCCGAACAGGGCTGCGACGGCTGGCGTTATCAGGATGTGCTGCCGTATTTCAAGCGTGCGCAAACCCATGCCGATGGCGCGGACGATTACCGCGGCGCGGCAGGCCATCTGCACGTCACCCCGGGCGATACAACGACGCCGTTGTGTGCTGCGTTTCTGGCGGCCGGTGCCGAAGCCGGGTATGGCCTGAGCGATGATCTGAACGGGTATCGTCAGGAAGCCTTTGGCCCTGTGGACCGCACCACCCGCGACGGACGACGCTGGAGCACTGCCCGTGGCTATCTGCGTGAAGCGTTGGCCCGCGGCAATGTGCAGGTGCGCACTGATGCCCTGGCTTTGCGCATTCTGTTCGACGGCAAACGCGCCGTCGGCATTGAGTTCGAGCACAACGGCGAGATCCGCCAGGCCTTTGCCCGGCGCGAAGTATTACTGACCGCCGGGGCGATCAACTCGCCGCAACTGTTGCTGCTATCTGGAGTCGGCCCGGCAGCGGAACTGCGGGATCTGGGGATCACGGTCAAACATGATTTGCCCGGTGTTGGCCGCCGCCTCAACGATCACCCGGACACCGTGGTGCAATACCGCTGCAAGCAGCCGGTGTCGCTCTACCCGTGGACCACCGCGCCGGGCAAGTGGTGGATCGGCGCACGCTGGTTCGCCACTCACGACGGCCTGGCGGCGAGCAACCACTTCGAAGCCGGGGCGTTCATCCGCTCCCGGGCCGGGATTGAACATCCCGACCTGCAACTGACCTTCATGCCCTTGGCGGTCAAACCCGGCAGCGTCGATCTGGTACCGGGCCATGCGTTCCAGATCCATATCGACCTGATGCGCCCCACCAGCCTGGGTAGCGTCACACTCAACAGCGCCGACCCCAGGCAGCCGCCGCGCATCCTGTTCAATTACCTGAAAACCGAGCAGGATCGAGCCGACATGCGTGCCGGTGCGCGGCTGGTGCGCGAGATCATCGCACAACCGGCCATGGCCGCTTTCCGGGGCGAAGAACTGGTGCCCGGCCCGCAAGCGCAAAGTGATGCAGCACTGGACGCCTGGGCCAGGCAGGTCACGGAAACCGGCTACCATGCCAGCGGCACCTGCAAGATGGGCCCGGCGGGCGATGCCGAAGCCGTGGTCGATGCGCAATTGCGGGTGCATGGCCTCGACGGTTTACGAGTGGTGGACGCGTCGATCATGCCGGTGATCGTCAGTGGCAACACCAATGCGCCGACGGTGATGATTGCGGAAAAGGCCAGCGACCTGATTCGCCGCTTGCCGGCGCTACCCGCCGCCGAGGCACCGGTGTGGATTCATCCACAGTGGCAGACGCAACAACGATAGAGTTCACTCATGAGCAATCAGTCGTCCAATAGCACAGAGGCACCCTTCACCTGGCGGCGCGGCGAGGTCACGCCGCTGCGGGTCGCGGTGTTGTTGATGCCATCGTTTTCCAACTTCGGCCTGGCTGCGGTGCTGGAACCGTTGGCCATTGCCAACTGGCTGACTCAACGCCCCTTGTTCGAGTGGTCGCTGCTGTCCCTGGACGGCCAGCCGGTGCAGGCCAGCAACGGCCTGACCACCGTCGCCAATGACGGATTGAAGGCTGACCAGGGCTTTGATGTGTGCCTGGTGATTGCCAGTTTCGATGTGCACAAACACAGTCGCAATCTGGCGCTCAAGAGCTGGCTGCGCAAGCAGGCGTTGTTCGGCGCCGTGCTGATGGGCGTGGAAACCGGTACTGAACTGCTGGCGGCGGCCGGCGTGCTCGACGGTTACGCAGCCGCCGTGCATTGGGACAATCTGCAAGGATTTCAGGAGAGTTATCCACGGGTCCACGCCAAACCACAGCTCTACACTCTGGAACGCCAGCGCATGACGTGCGCCGGCGCCACCAGCACCCTCGACATGCTGCTGGGCTGGATCGGCCAGAGCCTCGACAGCGAGCTGGCCCGGGAAATCGGCATGCACCTGCTGATGGGGCACGTGCGCGCACCGGCCGACCATCAACTCGATGGCGGACTGACCAGCACCGGGCTGTACGGTAGCAAGATTCGCCGTGCCATCGGGTTGATGGAGCAAGCCCTGGAAGAACCACTCGATTGCGAAGCGATTGCCGCTCAGGTCGGCCTGTCGCGACGGCAACTGGAGCGGCAATTCAAGCATCAGACCGGCCTGTCGCCGCTCAAGTACTACATCACCTTGCGCCTGGCCAAGGCCCACAGTCTGCTGCAACAGACGCGCCTGAGCGTCGCGCAAGTGGCGGCCTGTTCCGGGTTCGGTTCACTGGAGCATTTCTCCCGCACCTATCGTGCCCGCTTCGGCTGCCCACCCAGCGAAGACCGCAGCCAGGTCTGGACCGCGCCGGTGATGCGCCAGCCGTTGCGCAAGGAACACCGGCCGCTCGAGGCAGACTGACTCACAGGCGATAACCCGGTTCTTCCTCATCGAGAATGCCCATCAACGCATTGAAATGCTTGTCGGCAAAGCCCGGATAGTCGAGCCATTGCCGGCAGGTCTTGCGGGCGATTTCGTCGCTGGCGATGCGCAGTTCACGGCCGGTCGAAAGCGCGGTGATGTAAGTCTCGCAGGCACGCTCGAAGTAATACAGATCGTCAAACGCCTGGGCAATGCTCGGCGCCGCCACCAGTACGCCATGGTTGCCCATCAACAGAATCGGCTTGTCGCCCAGCAGGTGGCTGACCCGTTCGGCCTCGTCGCCTAATCCCATGCCGTCAAAGCCCTCATCGATCACTACGCGTTCGAAAAAGCGCATGCAGTTTTGCTCGATCGGCGGCAGTCGCGAGTCCGCCAGACAGGCCAGCGCCGTCGCATATTTTGAATGGGTATGCAGGATGCAACGGGCATTCGGCTGGTTGCGATGCAAGGCGCTGTGCAGCGCCCAGGCGGTGATGTCCGGCGCGTCCGGGCGATCGAGGCTGGCGGGCTCATCGGCGTTGAGCAGCAGCAAGTCGCTGGCCTTGATCCGCGAGAAATGCGAGCCGTAAGGGTTGATCAAAAACTCCCGGCCGCCCCCCGACACCGCAACGCTGAAGTGGTTGGCAATGGACTCGTGCAGATTCAGCCGCGCCGCCCAGCGGAACGCACAGGCCAGTCGGATTCGCAATTGTTCAACAGATTGATTCATCCCCGGCTCCCGGATTCTGATCGTTTGCCTGGCAGTGTAGAGCGACGCCTTGCACGTACTTGACGGGAAACGACACCGATTGCCGTTATCCGCCAGCTCGTCAGGGTGAGCAGCCGGGAAGGCAAGGACGAGTTGGTGGCGGCGCCGGGATCCCCTGTGGGAGCGAGCTTGCTCGCGATGACGGCCATTCAGTCGACGATAGTGGTGCCTGATACACCGCTATCGCGAGCAAGCTGAACTGGCCTAATGATTTTGGACACT
>NZ_AKJL01000307.1 GCF_000282355.1 Pseudomonas sp. GM49 | reverse complement strand
CGAATTATAGGCCTCCAGAATCTGCCGTCAAGCACTGATTTTGGTTTTGTATCAATAACTTGCAGAAAGCACCCAGCCGACCCGAAGGAAGCCTATATAGAAGAGCCCAAACGCCCTTCTATATGGAAGGGCCTCCTCAAAGGCAGCAACAGCCCATGACAGAGCCAAGAAACGAGACCACCGCGTACAGGCGATTAGCCTGCCTCCAAAAAACAAAAAAGCACCCAAGGTGCTTTTTTGTTATCGCTATCAGCTGTACAAGGCCGCCACCCTCGCCCGCGCCATGTGCAGCTTTTTGTAGCTGTCGATCAGCCGAAGGTGCCTGTCGAGCCCTTCCAGTTTCATGCTCGTCGGCGTCAGGCCATAGAAACGTACACTGCCATCCACGGACCCTATCGCCGCATCCATCCGTTCGTTACCGAACATCCGGCGGAAGTTGACCTCGTAGTCGCTCAGTTCCAGATCATCGTCCAGCTGCATTTCCAGCACGACGTTCACGGCTTGATAAAACAAGCCGCGCTCGACGGTGTTGTCGTTGTATTGCAAGAAGGCTTCCACCAGATCCTTCGCCTGGTCAAACTTCTGCAAAGCGAGATAAATCAGCAGCCGCAGCTCCAGGATCGTCAACTTGCCCCAAGGCGTGTTGTCGTCGAACTCGATGCCGATCAAGGTGGTGATGTCGGTGTAATCATCCAGCTCGCTGTTTTCCAAACCCTTGGCCAGCGTTCTCAGGCCGACTTTGCTCAGACTGTGCAGGTTGAGGATGTCGGCGCGGAACTGCAGCGCTTTGTTGGTGTTATCCCAGATCAAATCTTCTACCGGATAAATTTCCGAGTAATCCGGCACCAGAATGCGGCAGGCCTTGGCGCCGATGTGCTCATAGACCGCCATGTACACTTCTTTGCCCATGTCTTCGAGAATGCCGAACAAGGTCGCGGCCTCTTCGACATTCGAGTTTTCGCCTTGACCGGAGAAATCCCACTCAACGAATTCGAAATCCGGCCTGGCACTGAAGAAGCGCCACGAGACCACACCGCTGGAATCGATAAAGTGCTCGACGAAGTTATTCGGCTCAGTCACCGCCTGACCTTCGAAGGTCGGCTGAGGCAGATCGTTCAGGCCTTCGAAGCTGCGGCCTTGCAACAGTTCCGTCAGGCTGCGCTCCAGTGCCACTTCCAGGCTTGGGTGCGCGCCGAACGAGGCAAACACGCCACCGGTACGCGGGTTCATCAAGGTGACGCACATCACCGGGAACTCCCCGCCCAGCGATGCATCCTTGACCAGCACCGGGAAGCCCTGCTCTTCCAGGCCCTGGATACCCGCCAGGATGCCCGGGTATTTCGCCAGTACTTCCTGAGGCACATCCGGCAGGGCCATTTCGCCTTCGAGGATTTCGCGCTTGACCGCGCGCTCGAAGATTTCCGACAGGCACTGCACCTGCGCTTCGGCCAGCGTGTTGCCAGCGCTCATGCCATTGCTCAGGAACAGGTTTTCGATCAGGTTGGACGGGAAGTACACCACCTCATTATCCGACTGGCGCACAAACGGCAGTGAACAAATGCCCCGCTGGGTGTTGCCGGAGTTGGTGTCGTACAGATGCGAACCACGCAACTCGCCATCCCGGTCGTAAATCTTCAGGCAGTACTCGTCGAGGATCTCAGTCGGCAGTTCGTCCTTCGGGCCAGGCTTGAACCAGCGCTCGTCCGGGTAATGCACAAACGCCGCATTGGCGATGTCTTCACCCCAGAACTGATCGTTGTAGAAGAAGTTGCAGTTGAGCCGCTCGATAAACTCGCCCAGTGCCGATGCCAGCGCACCTTCTTTGGTCGCGCCTTTGCCGTTGGTAAAACACATTGGCGAGTGCGCATCGCGGATGTGCAGCGACCACACATTGGGAACGATATTGCGCCACGAAGCGATTTCAATCTTCATGCCCAGGTCGGCCAGGATGCCCGACATGTTGGCGATGGTTTGCTCCAGCGGCAGGTCCTTGCCCACAATGTAGGTGCCCGCTTCGCTGGTCGAGTGCGGCATCAGCAACGCCTGGGCATCGGCGTCGAGGTTTTCGACCTCTTCAATCACAAACTCAGGCCCGGTTTGCACCACCTTCTTTACCGTACAACGGTCGATGGAGCGCAAGATACCCTGACGGTCCTTGGCGGAGATGTCCGCAGGCAATTCGACCTGAATCTTGAAAATCTGGTTGTAGCGGTTTTCCGGATCAACAATGTTGTTCTGCGACAGGCGGATATTTTCGGTGGGGATATTGCGAGTTTCGCAATACAACTTCACGAAGTACGCCGCACACAACGCCGACGAAGCCAGGAAATAATCGAACGGCCCCGGTGCCGAGCCATCACCCTTGTAGCGAATGGGTTGATCGGCAATCACCGTGAAGTCGTCGAACTTGGCCTCAAGTCGAAGGTTGTCGAGAAAGTTGACCTTGATTTCCATGCGTGATTACCAGAATAACGAGCTAAACGATTTGGCCGCCATTATCCTGTTTTTCAGCACAGACCGTTAACTTTCCACTATTTATCGATCAACACGACACCGCGCTCCTCGAGCAAGCGCACAAACATCGTGAGGCTCTGCGACACCGTCCCCCTGCGCCACACCAGCCAGGTGCGCAGATAGCGGAAAGACTCCGACAACGGCCAGACGCTGACCGTCGTGCATCCCGGCATGCTTTCGAGCATGCTGCGGGGCATCAGCGCCAGGCCGGCACCGGCGCTGACGCAGGCCAGCATGCCGTGATAGGACTCCATTTCGAAAATCTTGCCGGGCACCGCCGCGCCATTGGCGAACCAGCTTTCGAAGTGATGGCGATAGGAGCAGTTGGAGCGGAAGGCATAGATGTTTTCGCCATTCACATCCTTCGCCCGATGAATCGGTTCATGATTGAGCGGTGCAATCAAGACCATTTCCTCCTCGAATGCCGGTACGCCCTCCAGCGCCGGATGCAACACCGGACCATCGACAAATGCAGCGGCCAGCCGCCCCGACAGCACCCCATCGATCATCGTCCCGGAGGGACCGGTGGACAGGTCCAGTTCGACCTTGGCGTGCTTCTGGTTATAGGCGGCCAATAGCTCTGGAATACGTACCGCAGCAGTACTTTCCAGCGAACCCAGGGCGAAGGCTCCTTGCGGTTCTTCACCCGCCACGGTGGCGCGCGCCTCCTGAACCAGGTCGAGAATACGTCGAGCGTAATCCAGAAAACTCCAACCGGCCGGCGACAAACGCAGGCGACTCTTCTCGCGGATAAACAGGTCCACACCCAAGTCCAGCTCAAGCTGCTTGATTCTGGTCGTCAGATTCGATGGCACCCGGTGGATATGCTGGGCGGCCAGGCTGATGCTGCCGTGCTCGGCGACAGCCTTGAAAATTTCGAGCTGAACCAGATCCAAGTCATTCTCCAAACGTGAACGTTATGCTCAGTATTATTCAGTTTCCAGAAAACGTATACCCCCATAACCTGAGCACATTCCTACCTCGCAGGACGGTGCCATGACCAACGTTTCCAGCCTTACCCATGCCATTTCGATCAACCCGACCACGGGCGAGCAGATCGGCCATTACCCTTTCGAATCCGATTCGGCACTGCAGACCGCGCTGACGCGGGCCGCTACCGGGTTTCGCGCCTGGCGCAGCGAACCGGTTGAACTACGGGCGCAGCTTTTGATCAACCTCGGCCAGGCCTTGCGCAACAATGCCGAGGCCATGGCGAACATGATCACCCAGGAAATGGGCAAGCCGATTGCCCAGGCCCGCGGTGAAATTGAAAAATGTGCACAGCTCTGCGAGTGGTACGCCGAACACGGCCCCGCCATGCTGAGCTCGGAACCAACCCTGGTTGAAGGCGGCAAGGCACGCATTGAATATCGCCCCCTCGGCCCGATTCTCGCCGTCATGCCGTGGAACTTCCCCATCTGGCAAGTCCTGCGCGGCGCAGTCCCCACGTTGCTCGCCGGCAATACCTACGTGCTCAAACACGCACCAAACGTCATGGGCAGCGCCTACCTGCTGCTGGAAGCCTTCCGGCAAGCGGACTTTCCTGAAGGTGTTTTCGAGGTTATCAATGTCACGCCGGAGGGTGTATCCAGGGCGATCGCCGATCCACGCATTGCGGCGGTCACCCTCACCGGTAGCGTGCGTGCCGGCATGGCCATCGGCGCTCAGGCCGGCGCAGCACTGAAGAAGTGCGTATTGGAATTGGGCGGCTCCGACCCTTTTATTGTGCTCGACGACGCCGACCTCGATGAGGCAGTGAAAGCCGCCGTGATCGGGCGTTATCAAAACACCGGACAAGTCTGCGCCGCCGCCAAACGCCTGATTGTCGAGCAAGGCATTGCCCGGGAATTTACCCGCAAGTTCGTCGAGGCCACCCAACGACTGGTCGTCGGCGATCCACTCGCCACCACCACTTACATCGGCCCGATGGCGCGCTTCGATCTGCGCGACGAACTGGACCAACAGGTGCGCGACACACTGAAAGAAGGCGCGACGTTGTTGATGGGTGGAAAGAAGGCTGAAGGCCCCGGCAATTACTATGAGCCCACTGTACTGGGCGATGTGACCGATCAGATGACCTCATTCAAACAGGAGTTGTTTGGTCCTGTGGCCTCGATCATCACGGCCCGAGACGCAGCCCATGCGCTGGAGTTGGCCAATGACAGTGAATTCGGTCTCACCGCCACCCTCTACACGCGCAATGTCGAACTCGCCCGCCAGATGGCCGGCGAACTTGAAACCGGCGGCGTGTTCATCAACGGCTATAGCGCCAGCGATCCGCGTGTCAGCTTTGGCGGTGTGAAGAAGAGTGGCTTTGGCCGGGAGCTCTCGCATTTCGGGGTGCGCGAGTTCTGTAACGCACAAACGGTTTGGCTGGATCGACGCTAAGGACAGCGCAGTACTCCGGACTGGACCAGAATCCAGTGTGAGCTTATCCCGACAGCGCAAAAACCTTGATACTGGAATAAAAAAACGGGCGCCTTATCGGCGCCCTTTTTTTGTTTAAACGTTCGGTGGCATCGGCGGGTAACCGTCCACCAGTACCCTGCGTGCCGCCTCGCTTTGATATGATTTTTTTCACATGCATTGATTTGTGAAATTTATTGTGTCATTTATACCCTCGTGAATTATCGGGACAGTCCACATTGCCAGACCGGATGGCAGCCCTCCCTACCACCCAAACGCCCCATCCAAGGAGTCAACAATATGTACAAGACAGAACTTCTAGGTGCTCTGGCACTGTGCGTCGCAAGCTTCCTGGCACACGCCGACGACGACAGCCTGCGTATCGGTATCGAAGCGGCCTACCCACCCTTCTCCTTCAAGACGCCAGAGGGCAACGTCAGTGGTTTCGATTACGACATTGGCAACGCGCTGTGCGAAGAGATGAAGGTCAAATGCGAGTGGGTCATCCAGGAATTCGACGGCATGATCCCGTCGCTGAAAGTGCGCAAGATCGATGCTGTGCTGTCGTCGATGTCGATCACTGAAGACCGCATGAAGTCGGTCGATTTCAGCAAAAAGTACTACCACACGCCGGGCAAGTTCGCGATGAAGGCCGGCAACGTGATCAACGACCCGCTGGTCGATCTCAAAGGCAAGAAACTCGGCGTGCAACGCTCCTCGACCTATGACCGTTTCGCCACCGAGCAACTTGAGAAAGCCGGGGTCGAGGTGGTGCGCTACGGATCACAAAATGAAGCCTTCCTTGACCTGGCAGCGGGTCGCCTGGACGCCACGCTCGCCGACATCGTCAACACCGATGAGAGCTTTATCAAAACACCGGCCGGTAAAGGTTTCGTGCTGGCAGGGCCGGACATCAACGACCCGAAATATTTCGGCAGAGGCGCCGGGATCGCGGTGCGTAAAGGCGACAGTGCAAACGTTGCACGCCTGAGTGCAGCGATTGACGCCATCCGTGCGAATGGCAAGTACCAGCAAGTGATGGCCAAGTACTTCGCGTTCGATATCTACGGCGAATAAACGCTGACCCGCAACCCTGGCGCCGGCTCCCCGCAGGCGCCGCTTTGGACTTGTCTCGCGCGCCTCCCGGCGCTCGTTTGAGGAACTTCATCATGCTTCACGGCTACGGATCGAGCATTCTCGATGGCGCCTGGCTGACCATTAACCTGGCCCTGACCTCCATGACCATGGCGATTGCCTTGGGTCTGATCGGCGCCGCCTTTCGTTTGTCGCCGTTTAAATGGCTGGCGGTGCTGGGCGAAGGTTATACAACCCTGATTCGCGGTATTCCCGATCTGGTGCTGATTCTGCTGATCTTCTACGGCGGGCAGGATCTGGTGAACCGCATTGCGCTCTCATTCGGCTACACCCGCTACATCGATATCAATCCCTTTATCGCCGGCGTCTGCACCATGGGCTTCATTTTCGGCGCCTATCTCTCGGAAACCTTTCGGGGTGCCTTTATGGCAATCCCTAAAGGTCAAGCCGAGGCTGGCGCGGCCTATGGCATGGGTAGCGCGCAAGTGTTCTGGCGGATTCTGGTACCGCAGATGATTCGTTTCGCCATTCCCGGGTTCACCAACAACTGGTTGGTGCTGACCAAATCCACCGCATTGATCTCGGTGATCGGCTTGCAGGACATGATGTTCAAAGCCAAGAACGCCGCGGACGCCACCCATGAGCCATTTACGTTTTTCCTCGCGGTAGCGGCGCTTTATCTGATGCTGACCAGCCTGTCTTTGCTGGTGCTGCGCTATCTGGAAAAACACTACTCGGTCGGCATCAAAGCCGCCGAACTGTGATTGGGAGCAACCCCATGATTCTCGACTACAACCTGATCTGGGAAAACCTGCCGCTGTATTTCAGTGGCGCATGGGTGACCCTGAAGGTGCTGCTGATTTCCCTGGCCGCTGGCCTGGTGCTGGCGATTCCATTGGCGCTGATGCGAGTGTCCCGGTCACCGCTGATCAACGCCCCGGCCTGGCTCTACACCTACGTGATTCGCGGCACGCCGATGCTGGTGCAGTTGTTTCTGATCTATTACGGCCTCGCGCAGTTCGAGGCGGTACGTGCAAGCGCGCTCTGGCCTTACCTGTCCAGTGCAACCTTTTGTGCCTGCCTGGCCTTTGCGATCAATACCAGTGCCTATAGCGCGGAACTCCTGGCCGGCAGTTTGAAAGCCACGCCTCACGGTGAGATCGAAGCGGCCCGGGCCATGGGCATGTCGCGCCTGACCCTGTACCGCCGCATTCTCCTGCCGTCGGCCTTGCGCCGGGCGCTGCCGCAGTACAGTAACGAAGTGCTGATGATGCTGCAGACCACCAGCCTGGCGTCCATCGTCACGCTGGTGGATATCACCGGAGCCGCGCGAACCGTCAGTTCGCGCTTCTATCTGCCATTCGAGGCGTTCATCACTGCCGGCCTGATCTACCTGGCCCTGACCTTCACCCTGGTTCGCCTGTTCAAGCTGGCCGAGCGCCGCTGGCTGGCCTATCTGGCACCGCGCAAGCACTAAGGAGCTTTATGAAGCACATTCAATACCTTTTGCCGTGGAGTGCCTCGGGCACAGAACGAAAGTTGTCGCTGTTTCGATTTGGCAGCGGGCCGCGCAAGGCATATATCCAGGCCTCCCTGCATGCCGACGAGCTACCGGGGATGCGCGTCGCGGTCGAACTCAAGCGCCGTCTGCAAGAACTGGAAGAGCAAGGTCGCCTCAGCGGAGTGATCGAGCTGGTGCCGATGGCCAATCCGATTGGTATCGCCCAGATGTTCCAGGCCACCCACCAAGGTCGTTTCGAGTTCTCCAGCGGGAAGAATTTCAATCGCGACTTCCCGGAGCTCGCCGAGGCAGTAGCGCAGCAACTGGAAGGTCGACTGGGCGACGATGCCGACGCCAACATCGCACTGATCCGCCGCGCCATGAGCGATGCCCTCACCAATATGCCGGCACCGACATCGGAACTCGATGGCTTGCGGCGCCTGTTGATGCAGCATGCCTGTGATGCCGATGTGGTGCTGGACCTGCACTGCGACTTCGAGTCGATCATGCTGCTGTATGCCATGCCGCAAAACTGGTCACGCTTGCGCTCATTGGCCGCCCGCCTCGGCGCTGGCGTGGCCCTGCTGGCCGAGGCTGCAGGAGGCAACGCCTTCGATGAAGCCTGCGCAATCCCCTGGCTGCACCTGGCCAAGCACTTTCCTCAAGCCAATATTCCGCTGGCGTGCGTGGCCACCACGATTGAATTGCGCGGCATGGCTGACACCGGGCGCGAGCAATGCGTCGACAGTGCGCAGGCCATTCTCGGCTATCTCGCCGAGCAAGGCCTGATCAACGGCGACTGGCCTGCCGCGCCACCGAGCCGCTGTGAAGCGACACCGTTCGCCGGCGCGCAGTATGCCTATGCGCCGCACCCGGGGGTGGTGAGTTATCTGCAACCGTTGGGTGCCCACGTCAAGGTCGGCGATCCACTGTTCGAAGTGATTGATCCGCTGACCGATCAACACAGCGTGGTGCACGCCAACACCGACGGCATCCTGTATGCCCGCGAACGCCTGCGCTTCGCCCAGCCCGGATTGTGGTTGGCCAAAGTGGCAGGCAGTACCCCTATTCGCCAAGGCCGTTTGCTCAGCGACTGATTCCAGAGAGTTGAAACCATGTACAAACTTGAAATTCAGGATCTTCACAAAAGCTACGGCGCCCACGAAGTGCTCAAGGGCGTGTCCCTGGAAGCGAAAGCCGGTGACGTCATCAGTATTATCGGCTCCAGTGGTTCTGGTAAAAGCACCTTCCTGCGTTGCATCAACCTGCTGGAGCAACCCAACGCCGGCAATATCGTCCTCAATGGCGAACAGCTCAAGCTGGTGACCAATAAACTCGGCGGGCTCAAGGCTGCCGAACCCAAGCAGCTGCAGCGCATGCGTTCGCGGCTATCGATGGTGTTTCAGCACTTCAACCTCTGGTCGCACATGAGTGCCCTTGAAAACGTCATGGAAGCTCCGGTGCATGTGCTGGGCATGAACAAGAAAGAAGCCCGGGAAAAAGCCGAGCACTACCTGAACAAAGTCGGCGTGGCGCACCGCATGGACGCCTGGCCGGCTCATATGTCCGGTGGTGAGCAACAGCGTGTGGCGATTGCCCGTGCACTGGCCATGGAACCTGAAGTGATGCTGTTCGATGAACCGACTTCGGCACTCGACCCCGAGCTGGTCGGCGAAGTACTTAAAGTCATGCAGGATCTCGCACTCGAAGGACGCACCATGGTGGTCGTGACCCACGAAATGGGTTTTGCCCGCGAGGTATCCAATCAACTGGTGTTTCTGCACAAGGGGCTGGTCGAAGAGCGCGGCAGTCCGCGTGAAGTGCTGGTCAATCCACAGTCCGAGCGTCTCCAGCAATTTCTGGCCGGAAGTCTGAAATAACCTGAGCCGCAACACAGTCCGTAGCAGCTGGCTTCGGATACACTCCAGCCAGCCCTCTCTAACCCTCAGGAATTGTTGAGCCGGACATGCCGACCCCCACGAAAAACACCACGGTCTATGCCGCGCCGGTGATGCGCAAACTGGCGGAAATCGTTACCGATTTACAGCCGTCGCTGCGCAAAGTGGCGGATTTTATCCTGCGTCACCCGCTAAGGGCTGCGACGCTGACCATCGAAGAAATGGCTCATGAGACATCCACTTCGCCAGCCGCGGTCAATCGTTTGGCCAAGGCTCTGAACCTGGGTGGCTACACCGGCATGAAGGCCGAGCTGGTGGCGACTTTGCAGCAGATGGTGTCGCCGGTCGACAAACTTCGCAATGAACTGGCGCATCGTCCTGACGGCGCATTTGGCCTGCATGAGCAAATCCAGAGCGCCAGCAGCAACCTCGCCACGGCGGCGACCAACAACCATGAAGATACCTTTGAAGCGTTCGTCACCCGCCTGACCGAAGCGCGGAAAATCTACATCCTCGGCTTTGGCAACAGCGTCTACTTCGCCGGTCTGGCCGCTTCGACCCTGATGCCCTTCTGTGCCGACGCTACCGCCATCAGCATGGAAGGCGGCAACGAAAACGCCGCTTACCGTCTGGCCGCAATCACCGATCAGGATGTATTGCTGGCGATCTCCCTGCCGCGCTATTCCCTCGACACCCTGCAACTCGCACGTTTTGCCAATGAGCGCGGCGCCTCGGTGCTGGCAATCACCGACTCACCGGCATCACCTCTCACCAGCATTGCCGAACACGTGCTATTTGCCCCCGCCGACCATCCAGTAATGACCAGTTCCAACATCGCCGTGCTCGCATTGATCGAAGGATTGGTGGCGGGTGTGATGGCTCGCAATAAAGAAGCCGTCAAGCTGGCGACCGAACTGACCGAAAGCGTGATGTCTTACCTGCATATTCCTTCCAGCGGTAAATCGCTGAAAAAGTGATATCTCCTGGGGATGGACTTGAGTGATTCCAAGCCACGCTATCAAGTCCTATCTACAGGCTGACGGCATTAATAGCGCTGGACTGACGTGTTGGAACCGAGTCCTCTCCGAGAACCAGCCAACTGGAGCCGCGTATTTCCATTCCTGCTCGCCGGTCAACTCACAACTTGTCGGCGCTGATTGAAAACAGGGCTCCAGGAGCTTCCCTTGCTGCTCTCGCTGGCACCGGACACCATGACCCAGTGGCTGGAAACCAGTCGATGGCTCCCTACTTGCTAATACCGGTGATACTCCTGACCTCCGCGGTCACCACCGTAGTAGCGCCCATGGTCACCTCCGTGACCATCATGATGCCGATAATACGGCCAGCAGCCACCGAGCAGAAGGGTTGCTGACACCACCAGAATCAATGCAGTTGTGCGTTTCATCAGATCTTCTCCAGACAAACAATGCCTGTCGCTGTATCCGTTTGATTGCGCACAATTTCAGATAGTTCAAACAGTCCTCTCGACGCCCGAATCAAATATCCGACACCATCCGCATGCACTCCCCTCCGCGCCCAACGGCAACCAGCGGAATGTCAGGCTCGCTTATTTCCCTTTGCCCAACCCGCAATCATCAGTACCAACCCAGGAATCCAAAGGCCGGGCGCGGTGAAAGCAACGCCGCAGATCGCCAGCGGCAGCCCGGTTAAAAACAACGGGTTTCGAAACGCCTTTTCCATAGCAACATCTCCATTAAGAATTCCTCTCATTAAACCATATAGCCTGCCAGTAAACGGTGGCCCATACGCGGTAGAGATCGTTATTCTTCCGATACTCACGGGCCACCCCCTAAGAGGTAACCTTCGACATTTTCCATGGATAGGGCTTCGAGCAGCACCTGCTCCAGGATGGCAAAAAAACATTTGATGTGGGCCTGCTTTAATGCCTGAGGCCGGGTCACCAGATAGACCTCCATATCTGGAAGGTGGAGATCCGGGAACAACCCGATCAGATCCTTCGCCAAAATACGGGGCAGTACGGCCACCCCCATACCTCGCCTCACCGATTCAAGCTGCACGGCAAACGAGTTCACACTGATCTGCGCGCGGTCCAGACCACCGGCCTTTGCCGCACGCATTTGCGGCAACATGTCCAGCGGGGGAAGCAAGGCAACATTGACCGCAGTGGCCGGGGTCACCCCTGGAAACCGTTTCAGATAGCCTGCATCAGCAAAGACACCGTAGGCGAGCCGGCCTATTGGTCGATAAATCAGCGACGGCTCACCTAGATGAGCTGTACGTACAGCAATGTCTGCCACGCCGCGGACGATCTTGTGAAAGTCGGCTGTTACCATCAGCTCCACCGAGCAACGCGGGTGCAGAGAAGTGAAGCGACTCGCGGCCTCCAGCACACAAGACGAGAAGCCCTCTCCTGCGCTGACCAGGACACTGCCAGATAGCTCTGTGTGTAGCCCGGATATGCCAGCAGCGGTTTGACGCCTCAAGCCAGCTTCCGCAGCCAGGGCAACTTCCACGAGGGATTGGCCCCGCGAGGTCAACCAGCATCCTTCAACGCCCCGCTCGACGAGTGGCTCGCCCAGTGCAACCTCAAGTTGGGTCAGGCGGCGGGACACGGTAGACGCCGCGATACCCAGCAACTGGCCAGCTTGAAGGAAGCTGCCACGCCGCGAGACTGCTAACAGCAGGCGAAGATCGTCCCAATTTGCTTGCAACGCCATGCGTCCTGTCCTCCCTGGTCTGCATATGTGCAAATCCATTATGCAGTAGTCGCTGTTTTTCCGGAGATGCCTCAAAGGTATATCTACAGGCCCTCGAAACGAATGGAATGGTTTGTATGACTACTGGCCCCAACGACTATGCGGAACGCGCCTCAAGAGCCTTCAATCGCCGAGATGTAGAGGCGATGCTTGCGTTGGTTTGCGAAGACTTCATCTACCTCGATGGTATGGGGATTCAAACCGGTCGCGAATCCATGCGCAAACGAGAGACTGCGCTGTTCGAAGCGTTCCCTGATGCCCAAGTGACCTTCACCCCATTCATGGTCGCTGACGATTTTTTGGCGCTGACTGCCTTACTGACCGGCACCTTCGCCGCACCCTTGGTGCTGCCAGGCCGGGTGATTGCACCCCATGGACGCCATATTACCGTGCACTACGCCGCACACTTCACCTTCAGAAACGGGCTGGCCATCCGTGAAGAGGCCTTCTTCGACAGTGCGGTGTTGATGCCGTTAGCCGAACAGGGTGAGGGTTGAGCCATGCGTAGCGCATTTGTTACTGGAGCAACCGGCTTGCTGGGCAACAACCTGGTGCGTGAATTGGTCGCTCGTGGCTACACGGTCAAAGGCCTGGTCCGCTCAAGAGCCAAAGGTGAACAGCAGTTCAACAATCTGCCGGGTGTGGAGCTGGTCGTTGGTGACATGGCCAATGTCGACGCATTCGCAACATCGCTGCAAGGTTGCGATACGGTGTTTCACACCGCGGCGTTCTTTCGCGATAACTACAAGGGGGGCAGGCACTGGAAGGAACTCGAAAAGATCAATGTCACTGGTACGCGGGACCTGATTCACCAGGCCTACCGCGCCGGTATACGACGATTCGTTCATACGTCTTCCATTGCCGTGCTCGACGGCGCACCTGGCATGTCCATCGATGAGACATGTCTGCGGGCCGACGCCGACGCGGATGACTATTACCGCAGCAAGATCCTCGCCGACCGCGTCATCTTGACGTTCCTGGAAGCACATCCCGAGATGCATGCCTGCATGGTCCTGCCTGGCTGGATGTGGGGTCCTGCCGACATTGGCCCGACCTCCTCAGGACAGTTGGTCAACGATGTCATGAACGGCAAGTTACCCGGGCTGATCCCTGGCAGCTTCTCCGTTGTCGACGCCCGTGATGTGGCATGGGCGCTGATTGCTGCCGCCAAACAAGGCCGACGAGGTGAGCGCTATCTCGCGGCGGGCCGGCATATGACAATGCGTCAGCTGGTCCCTGTTCTAGGACGTATAGCGGGCGTCAAGACACCCGTTCGACAACTACCGCTCCCCTTTCTATACACCTTGGCGGTTGTGCAGGAGATCTATGCGCGCCTCACTGGCAAGCCCATTCTGCTGAGCATGGCCACGTTGCGCCTGTTGGTACGAGAAAAGGACCGCACCTGTTTCAACCACAGCAAGAGTGAACGAGAGCTTGACCTGAATTTCCGGGCACTGGAGCAAACGATTACCGACACCGTGGCGTGGTACCGCGATCACGGCTGGTTTGAAACACACCAGAACAAGGACGTAAAATTGTGAACAGGGAAATAATCCTGATGCGTCACGGCCAGCCAAAACTGGCCGCAACCGAAAAAATCTCAGCGCTCGAGATGAAAGACTGGATCGAGCAATACAACCGATCCGAAATTACCCACCACCCGGTCCCGCATGCCAGTATGCGACTCGCCGCAACCGCCACGGTGATTGTTTCAAGCAGCGCACCTCGTGCGCTGACCTCCGTCCAGGCGCTCGGACTGAAGCCTGCACTGGTCGACGCACTTTTCTGCGAAGCACAACTACCTTGTGGTCATTGGAAACTGCCACGGCTATCGCCGTTTACCTGGGCATTTATCCTTCGAGTCTTATGGTTGTGCGGTTACTCACGCAATGTCGAATCAGCCAGCACTGCGAGGATGCGCGCGAGTACGGCAGCTAAACGATTGCAGTCCCTAGCCAGCGATGGACCGGTTCTGCTGCTCGGTCATGGCTTTATGAATCGAATGATCGCCAATCAACTGATGGCCGACGGATGGGCTCGCCAAAAACGTAACGGCAGCCAGTATTGGAGTGCGACCGTGTATCAGTACGGCGGTGTGTAAGAGACGCCAACTGGTCGGCAGAGATGCCTGCTAAATGCAGCACTGCTTTCATCGTCATCGGGGCAAACCGTCTTGGCGATAGCGCCGTGGTGCTCGGCTCGTTGGCATCGGGGGTATATTGAATCGATACGGCTGGACCGTTATCTGTGCGCTTGCCTTTGTACCTGTGCTGGTTGCTATAGCGACGTTGATGTTGAGCGAGCATCGCGTCTGGCGTTCCTCAGATCGCAACAGACGCTTTCTTGGCGATTATCAGCTCAGTGGAAATATTCAACTTCTTCTTTCTCCCCATTCAGCAAAACGCATTGGGCCGGTGACCAAACCGACCCAATGCCATACGAGCTGATCCATTTACCGCGAATCGACTAACCCAACGTGTTAAGGCACACCACCTTGGGTTGGGTCATTTCCTCGTATGCAAAACGTACGCCTTCCCGGCCCAGGCTACCGTACTTGGAACCGCCAAACGGCATCGCATCGAAGCGGTAGTCGGAAGAGTCGTTGATCATCACTCCCCCGGCTTCGATCCTCCGTGCAGCGCTCATCGCGGTTGCCAGATCATTGGTGAAGATTCCCGCATGCAGGCTATATTCGGGTTCATTGGCCAATGCGATGGCTTCATCGAAACTCTCGAAGCATTGCAGTACCACCACCGGAGCGAAGACTTCATTGCGCCAGAGTCGACTGGCGTGATCGACGTTTTCCAACACGGTGGCGGCGTAGCACGATCCTTCACGCCGATGACCGCAGAGCAACGTGGCGCCCTCTTGCAAGGCCTCGTTCACCACTTGCTCGGCATTCTGCGCGGCTTGCGCAGTAATCATGGGGCCGATATCGGTAACGGCCAGCAATGGATCGCCGACCACAAGCGCACGTGCCTGACTGACAAAACGCTCTCGGAACGCTTCATAAATCGACGCCTGAATCAGCAAGCGCTGAGTGCCTACGCAGTTCTGCCCCGCTGCCCAAAAGGCTCCGGACACGCAACTCTCGACAGCCGCCTCAAGGTCGCAATCGCCCATGACGATTACCGGCGCATTGCCGCCCAGGTCCATGGCCAGTTTCTTCAACCCTGCCGTGCGGGCAATCTGCTCTGCGGTGACGAAACCGCCGGTGAAGGAAATCATCCGCACCTCACGGGCGGCGACCAACGCCTTGCCCAGTTCCGCACCGCCGGTGGCGACTGTAACCACTGATTCAGGCAAACCTGCCGCGACCAGATAAGACACCAGTTTAATGGCCGACAATGGTGCGAGCTCGGATGGTTTGAGAATCACCGCGTTACCGCCCGCAATGGCCGGACCGAGTTTGTGCGCCACCAGGTTCAACGGATCGTTGTACGGCGTGATCGCCACGATTAGGCCCAAGGGCTCGCGAGAAAACCAGCCCTGACGCGATTCGGAGCCTTCATAAGCGTCGAAGGGCACCACCTCCCCGGCATTGCGCCTGGCCTCCTCGGCCGACAGCTTGAGGGTGTTGACGCAACGTTTGACCTCCTTTTCCGCCTGCTTGAGGGTCTTCCCGGCCTCGTCGACGATCAGCCTGGCAAACACACCGGCATCATGTTCGATGTTGATTGCGGCTTGCTCAAGAATGCGAGCCCGACGATGACGCGCTAACGCGGCGCACACTCGTGCACCACTGCGTCCCGTCTCCAACAACTGCGGAACTTGCGACGCACAGACATTCGTTACGCTACCAATGAGAGATCCGTCATAAGCGTTAAAGACTTCAATGGGCGGCTCCACGATATCCAGAACCAGGCGCGATAATTTCACAGGTTTACTCCTGGTTGCGTGCAATGGATTGATGGATGCTGATGATGTCCGAGAGCAGCGCAAACGCTGTTTCCGTGCGCCCTGCTCCCGGCCCCGAAACTGTTACCGCACCGAGCAGTTGCGAGGTAAACGACACCGCATTGGTCGCGCCGCCAACACTGGCCAGCGGATGGTCGTTGTTCAACAGCCGCGGTTCGACGCTGGCACTGATCGAGCCGTCGGCATGGCGCATCGCCGACCCGATCAGCTTCCAGCGGGCGCCGTCCTGCCGGGCTTTTTCGATGTCGCCAAGACTGAGGGACGAAATGCCGATGCACGTGACGTCGCTGACCTTCAGCTTCGCGTCCAGCAGTTCATTCGCCAGGATCACCACCTTGAGGCGTACGTCATGACCCTCGACATCTGCCGTCGGGTCAGCTTCGGCGTAACCCAGCTCCTGAGCCTTGCTGACGGCCTCGGCAAACCCCAGGCCGCCTTCCATGCTGGTCAGCACGAAGTTGGACGTGCCGTTGAGAATTCCTTCAAAACCGACAATGGAACTGCCGGCCAGCGCCTGCCTGGCCAGGCGAATCACCGGCGTGCCGCTCATGACCGAACCTTCATATTCAAAGGCGACATGCTTGCGTCGAGCCAGTGCTTTGAGCTCGGCGCCGTGCAAGGCGATGGGGCCCTTGTTGGTGGTGACGACATGCTGGCCGCCCTCAAGCGCCCAACGGCAGAACGAAGTCGCCGGTTCACCGTCCACCGGGTTGGTAAACGTGGCTTCAACAATAATGTCCGCGCCGGAATCCTTGATCACCGCTTCATTGAGGGCTGCGACGTCGCCACCCGACAGTTGCGCCAATGCACCTTTGACTGCCGGCAATTGGGCGAGCACATTGGCGTCCAGCCCTTCGCGGCCAATCACCGAACCGAGAAACAAGTCAGTCACGCCGACGATTTTCAGGGTGAACCCCAGTTCTGTTTTCCACTGTTCGTTACGTTCGGCAATCAGCTGAGCCAATGCCCGGTTAACACCGCCAAAGCCTACCAGCGCCAATTTGTATTCAGTCATTTTGTTATGCCCTTGATCCGGGTGATGGGTTGTTGGGCACTAGGTTAGGGCTGAGTCCAGGGCAGTGACATAGGCCAATTTGCTCTATTTTGTGGGCGTTTTGACCACAGTCATGACATTGCTTCAGACATAAAAAAAGCCAACACAGGTTGGCTTTTGGCGGTACGAAAAATGGGCTATACGACAGACGACAGCACGAAGGAGGTCACGGTGTTTTCCACCCCGGGCAACGCGGCAATTTCAGTCCAGACCTTGTGCACCCGCTGCGGGCTCGCAGCGCCCACCCGCAGCATCAGGTCGAACTCGCCGCTCATGACATCGCACTGGATGACTTCCGGAATTGCCCGCAGCGCTTGCAACACTTCCGCCCCCCGCATCCGGTCGTAGCGGTAAACGAAAATCACCGCATTGATGTTCGACGTGGCTTGTCGCCCCTCCCCCGTGCGTACCGTATATCCCTGTATTACCCCGTCGCGCTCAAGTCTTTCTATGCGCTGGCGCACCGCATTGCGTGACAGATTGACCTTGGCCGCCAGTTCGGCGTGTGCAGCCCTGGCATTGAGCTGTAGTTCCGCGATGATGTGTTCATCGAGAGGGTCCAGAATTCGCTTCACTTGGCCTCCTGTTGGCGCGCCTTCACAGCGCTCCGAGCAGCTCATGGATGGTATCGAGATCGTCCGGTTGAATCCGGTAAACCTGCGCCTGTCCTTGCGTCGTGACCTCAGGTTGCAGCTCCGCCACACTGATGCCCAACTCGCCAAGCAGTGCCGCCGACTTGACCGGTGAGATTTCCCCCAGGGTCACCATTGGCGCCACCAGGCTTCGCCGATACAACCTGGCGGCCAGCACGCCAGTGGCCGTATGCGGGTCGATGACGTAACCGGTGTCGTGATACAACGAGGTGATTTCCGTCAGCGTCTGCTCATCACTGACTGCGTAGGAGTCGATGATCATCCGCGCCTGCAACCAGAACTCGTTGGCGATGACCATCTCACCGCTGGACTCGAACCCCTCCATCAGGGCACACACCGCCTGGTCGTCACGCCCGTAGAGTTCCCAAAGGAACCGTTCCAGATTGGAAAAGATCGACAGGTCCATGGCAGGCGAAAGCGTCTTGTTGGCTCGTGACCTGCTGTAGTGGTTTTTCTGAAACAACTGATGCAACGCGTCATTCTGGTTGGTCGCAACAATCATCTGGGTGATTGGCAGACCCATTTTTTGCGCGATGTAGCCTGCATACACCTCGGCAAAACTCGCCGCCGGTACGCTGAAACCAATCGGTCGCTGGCCGCCTCCCAGTTGCAACACGGCGTGGAAGTAAAACACCAGTTGCGCCAACACACTGACCCAGTTACTGGAGTTGAAACCGATCACCTCGTACTGCGCATACGGCCATTGTCGGAACAGCCGGGTGACGATGGTCTGGCACTCGTCGAAGCTTCCGTTGACCGCGAACTGATGAACCCCTGGGTGCGCTGCTGCTTGCAGATGCTGGAGTTGGTCCCGGGGTACGCCCGCCTCCGGGTAAAACACCACCACGGGGGTGTCCTCGCAGTGCTTGAACGCCTCGATGGCCGCCAGCCCGGTATCGCCGTTGGTGGCACCGATAACCACCCCGCGACGCCCGCGCTTGCGCAGAAAATACGGCACCAGTCGCGCCTGCAACTGCGCGGCAAAATCCTTCGAGGAGCGAGTCGGCCCGTGGAACAACTCCAGCACCCACTCGTTACGATCGACCTGATGCAAAGGTGCCAGGGAGCGATGCCTGAATTGGCTGCCCGCCTCTTTGAGCATGCGCTTGAGGTCTGTCTCGGGGATCGCCTCCCCCACAAACGGACTGATTACCCTGTAGGCCAGTTCGTCATAGGGCAAGGTCGACCAGTTGGCGATGTCCTGCGATTCAAACAGCGGCAGTTCGAGCGGTACGAACAGCCCACCGTCCTCGGCAATGCCAGACAATACGACCTGTTCGAAGTCGACCTGCACGGCCGAATTTCGGGTACTCACATAACGCATGGTTGGCTCCGGCCATTCATTTGAAACGATGTGCCTGCTCGACCAGCCAGGTGGAAAACATCACCGCGTCGGGGTGCTGCTCGGCCCCGGAACCGCGCACAAGGTAAAAAGACTCGCTGGCTTCGATACGCTGGGTAAAGGGTTCGACTAACCGTCCATCCTGAAGCATCTGCTCCACCATCGAGGACCGCGCCAGGGCGATCCCCTGACCTAACTCGGCCATGCGCAAAGTGGAAATCAATGTGTCGAACTGCATACCGGTCGAGGAGTCGACGGTGTCCGCACCGACCATGTTCAACCAGTAACCCCAACCCTCTTCGTAACCCAGAACATGCAACAGCGGATGGTGCGACACGTCCATGGGGACCGTCAGCGGCGACCTCGCCATCAGGTCCGGCGAACAGACCGGGAACAACGTATCCCAGGTCAGGCGCTGCGACACCAGGCCGGGCCATTGACCGTGGCCCCAGCGAATCTCCATGTCATCCTCACCGTCCAGTTCCTTGACCCAGATATTGCTGATGTAGCGGATATCGACATGGGGATGCGCCTGGCTAAACTCCGCCAGCTTGGGCGCCAGCCAATGCACAAAGAACGCCAGGCTGCCACGCACCTTGATCGGTCGACGTTTGTGCTGACCAAAAATTTCGTTGGTCCCCACTGCCAGTCGCGTGATCGCATCCTGCACCACCGGCAGATACGCCTGGCCTTCCTCGGTCAGTCCCAAGCCACGGGGCAAGCGCTTGAACAGTGCCACCCCAAGATGGCTTTCCAGTTGGCGGATCTGCTGACTGACTGCCCCCTGGGTCAAAAACAGTTCTTCGGCAGCATGGGTGAAGTTCAAACAGCGGGCAGACACCTCGAATGCCCGCAACCAGTTCAATGGGGGTAGCGTCTTTTGCTTCATGGCTTGAACCTCTAGGACGCCCCCTCCACCGAGCACGCTTGCCCATCCCGTCGATGCTGACTAGAACGCGTCGGACGGTTGTGCCAAGGGGGCAACCGACAAGCGTCGCTCGCGGCTTTTGCGGGTAATGTAATACACGAAGTAGCACCAGGCGATGAAGGGCAAACCGAAGTACAACGCCACACGCTGCTCCGGATCGAACGCAATCCCGACACACGCCAGACTGCAGCAGACCAGTGCTCCCAACGGCACCCATGGATAACCCCGGACACGGAATTTCAAGTCACCGATGTCACCGCCGTTGGCCACATAGTGACGGCGGAAAGCAATCTGGCTCGCAGCGATGCTCATCCAGACCACCACGACCGCCAATCCGGAGATCGACACCAGCGCCAGATAGATGGTGTCGGCGGCGAACACACTGCTGAGCAACGAGGCAGCCCCACCCGCCATGCTGACGATAATGGCGTTGAGCGGCGTCCCCATGCGCGTCAGGGCCGAGAACCGCTTGGGCAAATGACCCTGGTCACTCAGCGTCCAGAGCATCCGTGACGCGGCATACAAACCGGAGTTGGCGGCCGACAGCAAGGCACTGATGATCACGAAATTCATGATGTCTGCCGAATATGGAATCCCGATGTAAGTGAACACCGTGACGAATGGACTTTCTACGAGACCGGCCTGTTCTCGGGGCAATAGTGTTGCCAGGACGAAAATGGTCCCCACGAAAAAGATCGCCAGGCGCAGCACCGTCGTGCGAATGGCACGTGGCACGTTGCGTTGCGGATCCTTGGTTTCCCCAGCGGCAATACCGATCAACTCAGTGCCGGAGAACGCAAAAGACACCGCCAATAAGGTCATTGCTATCGGCATGACTCCGGTAGGAAAAAGTCCTTCGCGAGTGAAGTTGCTCAACCCGATACTGTGGCCCTGATCGATGTGCAGCAGACCGAGAATCGCGCCACCGCCGATCATCAGAAACACTATTACGGTCACCACTTTAACCAGTGACAACCAGAACTCGGTCTCAGCGAACAGGCGCACCGAAATCACATTGGTCAGAAACACCAAGCCCGCAAATAGCGCACTCCAGATCCATACCGGTGTATCCGGGAACCAGCGCACCATCAAGATACCGGCGGCGGTGAATTCAGAACCGATGGCCACCGTCCAGGTCAGCCAATACAGCCAGGCCACCGTATACCCGGTACCAGGCCCCAGAAAACGGGTGGCGTAAGTACTGAATGAACCGGTTTCCGGCATCTGCACCGCCAGTTCGCCCAGGCACATCATCACCATGTAAACCATGAGTGCACCGATGATGTAAGCGATCACCGCGCCCAAGGGACCGGCCTGGTTAACCGTATACCCGGACGTGAGAAACAGCCCGGTACCAATGACGCCGCCTAATGCCAACATCACAATATGCCGCGTCTGCATTTCCTGTTTAAAACCGGAATGTGTATTAAGTTGTTCTTCTTTTATGGACATGGTTGTTCTCATGAAAGTTATTAGGGCACGAATTAACATCTGCAATGATTGACTCGGCAGAGTAAAAACAGATCGCCACTAAGTTTTATTATTATTCCACTTCATGAACGCCCCACTCACATCCTTGTAGCGAGGTATTAGCGTTAAATCTTCAACCTGCTATGTCGACGCAATTTTCATTGATTGAACGTAGGGTGTTTGCTTGTGCGAGTTCGTTGCCCGCCTCCCTGACAAATGCGAATGCCTGTTTCAGGTCGTCGAGCAGATCATCGGTGTCTTCGATGCCGACAGAGACCCGCACCAGTCCTTCGGAAATACCCAGGGCCAGTCGTTCCTCCAGCGTGTTCTCGACATGACTGGTGGTTCGCGCCGGACCGTAGATGGTTTCCACCGCACCGAGATTGCCCGCGCAGTGGGCGAATCGCAGTCGTGGCAACAGCACCTTGACCGTGTCCATACCACCCACCACGACAAAACTGACGATTGCACCGAAGCCGGACATTTGCGCGCACGCCACCGCATGATTCGGATGGCCGGGCAAACCCGGATAATTGACCGACTCCACCAACGGTTCGACGCAGAGGTACTCTGCCAGTGCACGGGCGCTGCGTTGCTGCTGACGCATGCGCAGCACCAGGGTTTTCATGCCGCGAATGATCATGTAGGCGGAGAACGGGTCGAGCGCCGCACCGTTGATTTCCCGGTAATGACGCACCTTGGCCATCAGCGATTCGCTACCGCAAACCAGGCCGCCAAGCACGTCGCCGTGGCCGCTGAGAAACTTGGTCGCACTGTGAACGACCACGTCCACACCAAGCGCCAAGGGGTTCTGATTCAACGGCGTGGCGAAGGTGTTATCCGCCACCACAATGGCACCGACGCGCTTGGCCGCAGCCACCAGACGCTCGATATCGAGTATTTTCAGCGTCGGGTTAGTCGGCGTTTCCAGATACACCAATTGGCAACCCTTGGCGATTTCACGTTCGATTTCTTCGTGATCGAACGTCTCGCACAACGTCACGTTCACACCGGTGCGCGGCAGGAACTCTTCGAAAATCTTGTTGGTGCCGCCATAGCTGTCCTTGGTCGACACCACCCGATCGCCATGGGCCAGGAAGGTGTAAAGCACACTGCTGATCGCCGCCATCCCGCTGCTGAAAGCCACGGCAGATTCGGCCAGCTCCAACTCGCGAATCTTTGCCTCAAGGGTCTCGACTGTCGGGTTGCTCATGCGGCTGTAAATAAAGCCGGGCGCCTTGCCCAACGCTACGTCGTACCAGACGTCAATGTCGTCGTAACCATATGCAGCACTGACTACGATGGGGGTTTGAGTGGCGTTGTAGGGATGCCTGACTTGCTCCCCACCCCACACTGCACGGGTACCCGCACCCCCATTAACAAACCCTGCGTTGCCTGGTTTTTTATTCATAAAGACTACTCGCACTGAGGGTGGCGAATGTTGAGTCACTCACCGGATCTGGCAGCCAATATATTGAAAAGCAGCGTCGCCGAGAAACGATGTTATCGGTGCCAAAGGGCCGTTTTTTTTAATGGCTGTGATTGCGTGGAGCCAGGTCAATTGCAGCCTTTCACCACAAGGCGGAGTACGCGGCTGGAGCGAAACGATCTCTTTCACCGCCTGCGCCTGCTTGAGTTGAGTTGAGTTGAGTTGAGTTGAGTTGAGTTGAGCACTATCGAAATTCGATACACCGATAACGCGAGTTTTTCCTTGATCGCGCGCGGCTGCCAAAACCTCAGCATCAATTGCGAGTGCAAAGTTTTCCCGTGATCACGATCCCCCTCGCCACATATGATGTGCTCTCCGCGCCACTGATACAGACCTTTGGAACTCCCAATTGCAACTGACCGAGTCAGTCAACGCCCTGCGACATCAACAAGGGGGCTGTTACCGGGTGGTGCCGGTGGTGCCGGTCGTGCCAGTAGTTCCGCTGGTACCTGAAGTGCCGCCGGCGCCCGGGGTGGCGTCGTTGCCACCACTACCGCCGCCGCTGGAGATGGCGACACCAGCAGCGATAACACCGGCGCTAATTGCCAGGCCAGTGCCAACCGTTACGCCACCGACGAGTGGAGTCGACAGCGTCAGGCTTGAGGTAGCGCTGGGCACTGCAGCGCTGGCTGCAGGGGCGGTCTCAGCAGCCATCAGAGGCAGGCTGATGGAGGTCGCGAGGACTAAGGCCAGGAGCTGTTTCACGATCATGCTCCTTTGAAAGGATAATCCCTGAGGGCGGTTAGGGATTAAGGGTATTGCAGTAAGTATAGTGTGTTGGAAGCAGGCGGAGCTAAAGCCCCTGACCTCATAAATGGACCCAGCGCCACAGGGAAAAATCTGGCGGCGCCCGCAGCAATTGGCCTCCAAAAAGCAAGCAATGTCTGCCTGCACCTAATCCTCGGGCGCCGGTCGCTTAGACCATTGCACTGCAGCGGGTGATCAGGGTTTTGAACCTGTGTGCACGCAAGTGGCGTGACGAGGAACGCCGGCCATTGCTCGACGTTGTACCGATGATCTCTCTACTGGACGAGAAAACGAGCAGCCGAAACCCTACCCGTTTTCGTGGGAAGAGCAGTCGATCCTGTTCGCGGAGCTTGCGGCGCACCTTCAGACCATGACCATGTTCAAGGTCAACACGGGGTGCCGGGAGCAGGAAGTTTGCAAGCTTCAGTGGAATTGGGAGATTGCGGTACCGGAATTGGGGACGAATGTGTTCCTGATCCCGGCTGGATTCGGGGGAAGAAGTGCCCGGTCTGGGGTGAAGAACCGAGACGAGCGTCTGGTCGTGATGAATGACGTTGCCAAGTCAGTGATCGAGAAGCAGCGCGGCAAGCATCCGCTCTACGTGTTCCCGTTTGGCAAGCCAGATGGCGAGGGGAATGAAACGACGGTTCGCCGCATGAATGACTCAGCCTGGAAGAAGGCACGGATCGGGGCGGCGAAGAAGTGGCAGGTGTGACAGAGGAAGATCGGAAAGCGCTGCTCGGCCACAAGAACGGCAGCATCACCAGTCACTACTCGGGCGCTGAGCTTGGGCATCTGATTGAAGCTGCGAACATGGTATCAGCAACCGATTCGCGTGGACCGGTCCTAACAATCTTGAAGAGGAAGCAGGCGTGATAAATCGAGAGGTCACGCAAAAGTCACGCACATGAAAAAGGCCAATGCTGTGAACATTGGCCTAAGTCATTGAAAAATATGGTCGGGACGGAGTGATTCGAACACTCGACCCCTAGCACCCCATCTGCTTTTGCATACTTCTTGAAAGACTCCAAAATTTCACCCTGGATTCTTCGAATCTAGTATTTACTTGAGCTCCAGCGGTGTTCAGCTCTACGAGTGTCCAGGAACACCCATCAAGAGCCGACGTTTTTGTGGGGGGAAAAGTAGGGGGAACCCATTTCATGGCCAAAATTACCATCAAAGAACTCGAGTCGTTGACCGCCAATGATGCCGGCCGAATCCTCAGGGAGGATGGCAATCTCGCCGGTCGAATCTCAGTCCGTAAGGACGGTGTGTCGGTCAGCGTATAGCGCAAAATGGTAATAATCTACATGCGTACCTGAGGAACATGCCGACGTATTTATCAACACAGAATACCAGTGATAACTGCCTGGCAATCACTAAAACAACCCAGTTACCCAACTGGGCTATTTATTTTTGTTGATTGTAAACAAGTCAAATCAAGCGAGTGTTGGGTACCCTAGCTCATTTGCTCTCTGCTGGTAGTCAACTACCAGTTGGTAATCCTCAATACTGGACCTGACAAAGCCTTTTAGAGCCAGCGCTTGAGATAACAGTGGCACCTCTTTCAGGCACGCATTGAAAGCACCAATAACAGACAAACAAATCTCGTTCGTTGTCGTAATAGCTCCGATCAGCGGTAATGCTGGGCTATTTGCAGTGACTTCGAGAATACGTACGCCTCGAAGGCGACTTGGCTCATGAAGTTGCAAATATCCAAAAGTTACGGCATCGATGCAAGCCAGATCTGCTACCCCCTGAACTACCATGTTCAGACTGAGAACATGGGCACCGCTAAGCAATACTTCACGGAAAAACCTTCCATCTCGACTAAACTGAGCGACTTTGTGGCGGAACAAATTCATACCACTGTTGGAGTCATGCCCGTTCAAAGCCGCAATACTACCATGAAACTCAGACAGCGATTGTCGAGGGTCGTCTTCGCGGACTATTAGCCAACTGCAATGTAGATTATCCTGGCAGCCCGGCAAGTCATAACAAGGCGTTGCGATCAGTTGAACTTTTCCTTTGAGGCTATGCATCAGCGGGTAGCCACAGGTCTGTGCGAACAAGAGTTGGGGATTTAACCATTGTTGCATCAAGTCGACCGGTTGCGAGGATTGCAATTCTCGCCCTAAACGAGCCAATACCAGTTCTGTTAAGCGAGCACTGGCTTCAGCAACTAGTCCAGGCTCGGTGTACATCGACAATCCGGCAACCACCGAAACATTACTCATGACGGCCTCCAACCACAAATGGATGCTGTGGTTCGTCAATTGGGGTGACGCCATAACGATTCAGCAACGGCACATACCCGTCGAAGACAAAATCACCACTACGCCGGCGATAGGCTCGCCGATTAGCTCGATACACTCGCGGCAATAAGTACCACGGTAGCCCTGGCAGATCATGATGAACCAAATGCAGATTATTATTGAGAAACAGCAGGCGAAACGGCCAGGATGCTTCGTTGATCACGCAGCGTTGCGCCGGTTCTAACGCCGGCCGATGTTCATGGAACGAACGCAACATGCTCAATGATAGCGCCGGATAAGCGACCGCCAGCATGTACAACCAAGCGGGAATACCACAATAGTATTGCAATGCCCCCAACAGGAACCCGCAAAGCGCCAGATGCGGCCCCCATCGTTTCCATGCCTCGGCCTCACCCCGCAGCAAGCGAGGTACCTTGCGCATTGCCAACTCTACAATTACCCGCAAAGGCCCTAGTATTAGACGTACTAACAAGGTCTTTTCAGCCCGCAACATCAGACGTCGTAAAACACCGGCCTCCTGCCATTGTTGGTGAGTGACATAACGGCTTTCGGGGTCGACGCCAGGCACTGTCAAGCTGTCTTCTTCGTGATGCTTGAGATGGCTGTCGCGGTACAACGCGAAGGGGAACCAGATAGCCAAGGGAGGAGTACCAATCAGTGCATTAATCATGGGCCAGCGAGTCGGGTGACCGTGAATCAATTCGTGCTGCAATGACATGTAAAGACCGCCCACCAAGGCCAACAATGGCAGCGTCACTAATGCGCCAAGTCGCTCATACTGGAGAACCAACAGCAGCCAACTGCTATACACGATACCAATCAATAGCCAAGTCGGCCATTCGCCTCGCGCGACCCCGGACTTGTGTAGCTTGGAAACGAAGCGCTTCTGTCGAGCACTGAGGTAGTGATTCATTAAAATCTTCTCCGTTTAATTCGCATGTATCTTCCCTTCAAAGCAAAGACTCATCGATACGCTTCGCGACTTCTGTGGGCACCCACTGGACCCAAATTTCACGATATTCACGTAAGAACTTCGCTCTGACTTGCTCCACTCTCATACGACCGACACTCATTTCGGCAAGAATCTGGTTGAACACTGGCAAGGGCAATTGGACCTTCTCAAACAAGCTGATTAGTTGAGGAGCTTGCTCGTGCAGAGATCGAGATACACCGATAGTTAGTTTGGTCGGCAATGAACTTCCTCCGATGGGATGTTCGTTGTTCTGGTCCGACAAAGTTGCCCAAGAAGCCTCACTGAAAGGGGGCTCCTCAAGCTTGATCAACTTGAAACGCCCCATCAGCGGAGTCGGTGACCAGTAGTAGAACAATACCGGTTGGCGCTGACGCATAGCGGAACTAATCGCGGTATCAAGCGCCGCACCGGTGCCTGTACGGAAGTTGGTAAAACTATCCTGCAGCGCATAAGCCTTGAGCTTCTGGCTGTTAACCAGCTCGCAGGTCCAACCACTTGGGCAATTGAGAAATCGCCCCTTGGACGGCTCCTCGGGATCGCTGAACAATGTCTTATAACGCGGCAGATCGGCTACAGACTTGAGTTCCGGCGCCATCGGCTCGATGCCGTGTTCGGGGTCGCCCTTTACGACGTATTCCGGCACCCACCACCCCTCGGTAGCTCCCTGAACAGTCTCTCCGACAGAAAATACTTCACCGGTTTTTTCTGCCTCTCGCCAGATCGGGCTGCGACCTGCCCATTGTTCGGCCGAAACCTGAATGTCGTTATGCCGCAGGGCATTTTCCATGGTAATGGTATTGCCAGGCAAAGCATCGGTCTGACAGCCATAACCCTTTTCCAATACGTAACGCAGCACCTCAGTAGTAAACATTCCGCTTTCCCAATTTAAACCAGCAAATATCACCGGTTTTGGATAGGGACAGTTAACATTATTGGCAGCGAAAGATATCCGACTTGTCAGAGCAACCAGCAACACCAGGCTGGCGAAGGCAATACGAGCTATAGACATGTAGTACTCCTGCATGAAATACGATGAATTCTGAATGAGCCGTATGTGCGCACTTGCACTTCAGCTACTCGTCTGCTGTGGATTGGAGCCATACATGCACTCTTGTACATACATGACCAGGTTTCTTGATCAGCAAAAACAGGGCAGATTTTCGGCACGTGCCTTATAAGTAACTAAAATGACGTTTTAGATGGTTATTTTTGCCAAAACCAAACCCAGCGACCTTTCTTGGGGCGACGGGAGGGAAGTTGCACCAAGTTGGCGTTTTCTCCGCGTACAGCGTCATTTGAAATCAGCTATCGCTTACAGAGTTAATTATTTACCACGATGTATATACAGGCACGAACAGGTTAAACTCTATAAATACTGGAGTAAATACGGTAAATTCTCATGCAATCCATGCTTTCAGATCATGTATTAGTAAGCCCTAACTTCAGCCGTCGCTTGCCACCCTTGCATGCGTTGGAAGTGTTCGCCGCGGCAGCTCGCTGCGGCACGTTCAGTCGTGCCGCCAAGGAGCTTTTCGTCACTCAGAGCGCCATCAGCCGCCAGGTTCAACAGTTGGAGGAATACCTGGGGGTAACACTCTTCATTCGCCATAAGACCGGCCTTCGTCTGTCTCCTGAAGCTAAAGCATTGCTGCCAGTGGTTGATGACGCTTTCGCGCGACTGATCAACATGTGCAACAGCCTGCGCAACGCAGGCCAGGTACTGACCTTACGCATGCCTCCCACCCTGGCGACGCGCTGGTTTCTACCGTTGCTACCGGGACTGCGCACCGTGATGCCAGATATGGACGTACGGGTAACCACCTACGACGCCTGGGAGCCCCGCTTTGAAGACAGTGACATTGATGCTGCGATCATTCAGGGGCGGGGTGACTGGAAGGATGTCGAAGTCATTCCTCTGATGCAGGAGCGGTTAACGCCAGTCTGCTCACCAGAACTGGCGAAGCTCCTGACCGAACCTGCCGATCTGAGGCATCTGCCTCTATTGCATTGTATTCCGGTACAGGGCTGGAGCCGATGGCTGGAGGCGGCCGAAGTGGATGGAATAGCTGCTCACCGAGGACAATCGTTCGACACCCTGGAGCTCGCTTTATCTGCGGCGACCCGCGGACAAGGTGTCGCCCTGGGGGATTTGAATCTGGTGCGCGAAAGTCTGAACGACGGTGTACTTGTTGCGCCGTTCGATATCGAACTCAACCAAGGAATCTCTTACTATCTGATCTATCCGACTCAACGTGCCCAACTACCAAAAGTTCGTGTGCTACGCGAGTGGCTTCAAGCAGCCACAATAGGTACCTGTTCACCTTTCCCTCCTAAGCCCTGAGCATAACCAGGCAGCACCACAGGGTGCTGCCGGACTGCAACCGCTTTTTCCAATGTAAAAGCGCCCCGACGGGGACTCCTGAAGTCGACCTGTCAGGGACCGCATCGATGACACTTCAGGCTGCGAGTCGTGATCTCGATCCTCGGTGCCAGTGGATCCGGTAAAAGTACCTTCCTGCGTTGCATCAACCTGCTGGAAACGCCCGATCAAGGCATCATTAGCGTCAATGGTGAAGTGATCGAAATGAAGCAGCATGCCGACGGCCGCCAGACCCCGAGCAACAGCCGCCAGGTCGAGCGCATGCGCAGTTGCCTGGGCATGGTGTTCCAGAGTTTCAACCTCTGGTCGCACATGACCGTGCTGCAAAACGTCATTGAAGTCAGGCTGCGTAAATCCGGCGGTTGTGCGGTGAAGGATTACGTTCTTACCTGGAGATATCTCGCCTTATGCCTGAAAGGGCGACGACGCCAGCCGGAACGAGAAGGGTCGGTGAACTCTCCTGATCAACCCCTGAAAAAACCACAACGTCGGGGGAAATACCCGGCGTTGTGCCTTCCCCGCGAACCTCCGTTCAACGCCCCAGGTCCTGGCCGGTATTGCGCTCGAAAATCGCCCCCTCGATACCCAGCACTTCACGCGTGTCGGCATAGATCCCGACGCCCTTTTCCCAGACGTGCTTGATCGACTGATCGGCGCAGCGAATCCGGTAATTGAGTTCGAACGGCTTCTGCCGCGACAGGGCATATTGCACCTCACGCCAGACGTAATCGGCATCCTGGGCCAGGATCAGGCTGTTGTAGGTGAACTCATGGTTGTCCACCAGCCGCTCCGGTGGATACCCGGTCAGTTGCAGGCAGCCGGCACTGACGAACTCCATGGTCCAGTCGCGGTTGTTGCGGCCGCGATAGATCAGCCCCGGCATGCTGTCCAGCAGGCTCATGCTGCTGCGCTGACCGGCCTGCAAAGCGATCTCGCGGCGTTTGTGCGCAGTAATGTCCCCGGCCACCAGATAGAACCCCTGATGTCCGCGTTTCAGGCTGACCTCGAACCAACGCAGTTCCCCCGAAGGGTGAACAAAGCGCAGCCGCTGGCTGAAAGAGCTCTCGGGGCGCCGACGCAGTTCATGCAGGGCCTGGCGCCACAACGCACGGTCTTCATGGTGCACATAATCGATGAGATTACGCTCCGTACCCGGCAGATCCATCAGCTCGACCCAGGCCAGGTTGAAGTGGGCGATCTGACCGTTATCCCGCAATTCAAGCAACGCCGCAGGAAAACGATCCATCAGGTGCAAGGGCGGTGTCTGCACAAATGCCTCTGGCCGTTCCATCATCTAATGAAGCTCCTCGTGTCTCACAGAAGCGCCGTTGTGCACCCACGCCGCGAGCTCCAGGCGCGAGTGCAGGCTGAGCTTCTGCAAGAGATTCCTCACATAGATTTTGACCGTGCCATCGCTGATCCCCAGTTCCCGGCCGATCTGTTTATTGCTCATGCCGGCGGCGATCAGGGCCAGGGTCTGCCCCTCGCGCTCAGTCAGGTTGCCGGTGTCGAGCGGATTCGAATCGTGCGCAGATCGGTGCACCGACTCGCCCTGATCGGCAAGCAGGGCAATCAGCGTTGAATCCAAAACAATCGCGCCCTTGTTGCAATTGCGCATGTAGGCCAGTAACGCATCGGGCTCGGTTTCCTTGAGCACATAACCACTGGCCCCCAGGCGCAGGGCGGTCAACAGCTCGGCGCGATCCATAGACGCGGTGAGCACCACCACCTGGCAGTCGAGACGCAACTGCCGCAATTCATCGAGCACCTGCAAACCGCTCAAACCAGGCATGTGCAAGTCCAGCAACACCTGCTGCGGCGCCAGGCTCATGGCCAGGTTGATCCCTTCGCGACCACTGGCGGCCTGCCCCACCACTTCGAAGTCGTCACTGGCTCCGAACAGCTGCGCCAAGCCCTTGCGAAACAACGGGTGATCATCAATCAGTAATAAGGTCGTGCAGTTCATCGAGACTCCCTTGTGGCAGGTCCAGGTTGGGGGAAAGGCCCAGGTGTACTCGCACTCCGTGGGGGCGGATCGTTTCAATGGACAGGCGAGCGCCAATGCTCGTGGCGCGCTCGCGGATAATCGCCAGGCCGAAGTGGTTTTCCTCGCACGACGCCGGGCTCAGGCCGATACCGTCGTCCTCCACCGAGATCGACGCATCGCCTTCCTGGTTTTGCCGCAACTCGATGCGCACGTGTCGCGCATGAGAGTGACGTACAGCATTGGTCAGGGCCTCGCGAATGATCTGCAGAACCTGCAATTCGGTTTCCGGGTTCAAGGCATCGTCGGCTAGTCGATTGTCCAGTTCGAAGACGATGATGCAGCGTCGCGAAAACTCCGCCACGGAATCGGCCAAGGCCTGACGCAATGAGCGCCCGTCCATCGTCAGACGAGCGCTGGTGATCAGCTCACGCACCTGCCGTTGCAGCTGGCTCAAGCCGCCGCGCAGCTCCTGCAACACGGCAACCGCCTGCTCCGGCTTAGTCATGTGCGACTGCAGCAAACGCGCCTGAAACGATAGATAACCCAACTGCTGAGCCACCGAGTCGTGCAGTTCACGAGCCAGGGCACCGTGTTGGGACGTGGCCTGCTTACGCTGTTGCTCACGTGTGTGGCAGAGCAAGCTCACACTGACGCCGACGGCCTGCGCCGCCTCCTCCAGCATCTGGCGCCAGCTCACGCCGACCGGTCGTGGGGTATCGAGCAACAGCGCCCCTTTGTTGGAGTCGTCGCTTTGCGGCAAGACACACAGCAAGCGATGCACGCCACGTTGCCGGCAAGGGCCACAGGCCTGAGCCGAATCAGTCAGTGATAAAACACGCCAGGGGCAGCGCTCAATATTCTGACAACCCTCGATCAACCCGCGCCGAGCAGGCCCAGGGTCTACGCCGTCAAGGATCAGCGTCAGTTTGCAGGTCGGCAACAGTGCTTCGAAACGGTCCAGAAAACCCGGCAAGGCACCGTCAGCGTGCACCTGACTCAAGGGCAACCCAAGCAGCAGTTTGCGCACGCTGCGCGCCTGTTCGGGACGCACACGCCCCGACCAGAGCGGCCACCACTGCACTCGTGTTCGCACTATCGATCACTCCCCGTCCGGTTGCTCAGCCCTGAGCAAAGACCAGCAACTTCCATGCCCCGAACAGGCGTTGCGCAAGACTTATCTCCAAAGACATAGCCCTTTTTCCGGATTGAGAAGATTTTCCCCATAGGAAAGTATCTTCCCCAACAGGAAACAAACTCCCAATCCAACGCCACCTTTCTCGCCCTTCGACAGGCGCGGATCAGCCAGGAAAGCCCACATGACGGATAGACACAGCGCCGCCCCGGACCGACTTCACAGCCTCCCGCGCTATCGCCAGCCGCTGCCTCGTGAAAGCGTCACCCGGCACATCGTGGTCATGCAATCGGCGGCCGCCTGCTCGCCGGTTGTCGGGGAACTGGAACAGCCCTTGGTGCTGAATGGCGAGAGCGCCGACTTTTCCCGGCGCCTGCATCAGATGCTGCTTACCGCCACCGTCGGCAGCCATCTCTACATCATGGGCGACGAGGCCTTTATCTGGCGCATCCACGGCGAGGCCCGCAGCGCCGGACTCGAAAATGACGAGATCGACATCACCCGCACGATTGCCGGTGCGCGCCTGGTGTATTGCGTGCACTGCGGCCTGACTCAGGCCGCCGGGTCAGAGGCGCTGCTGATCTGCATCGGTTGCGACGTAGGGCTGGAAGTCCGCGAACACTTTTCCCGTCGCCTCGGGGCGTACCTCGGCGTCTGCACCAACCCCGACCAGCCTTATGCCGGAGTCCGGTCATGAGCGCCACAATCGAAGTGCGGGTCAGCGCGGCGAGAATGCTTACCCCAGTGGTGCGCGAATTCACCCTGAAGGCGTGCGCCGGGCCCCTGCCGGCTTTCTCCCCCGGCAGTCATGTGCAGGTTCACCTGCCACTGGCAGAGGGCAAGCTGCGCAATGCCTATTCACTCACCAGCGACCCGGCGGACAGCCAGCATTACCGCATCGCCGTACGCCTGCAGGAGGCCTCCCGCGGCGGCTCGCACTACCTGCATCGGCAGGTCCAGGTCGGGGACACGCTGCAGATTTCGCCGCCGGCCAATCTGTTCGCCCTGCACTCGACCGCCAGCCTGCACATCCTGATCGCTGGAGGCATCGGCATCACACCGTTCATGACCTACATCGCGGCCCTGGAACAACGCAAGGCCCACTTCGAATTGCACTACCTCTGTCGTCCGGGCCTGAGCGATGCCTATGTCGAGGCGTTGCAACTGCGACTGGGATCGCGTCTGCACACCTACGTCAGCCGCCCGGACCTGAGCCGGATCCTGCGTGATCGACCGCTGGGCAGCCACCTTTACACCTGCGGTCCGCAACCGTTGCTCGACGCGGTTCGGCAACAGGCCAAGGCACTCGGCTGGCCGTCCAGCCGTGTGCATTGGGAAGCGTTCAATGCCGCACAACCGGGCCAACCCTTCGAGCTGGAACTGCTGCGCAGCGGCCGGCGCCTGCGGATCGGCCCCGATCAAAGCCTGCTCGAAGCCCTGGAGTCCGCTGGGCTGCAGATCCCCAACCTGTGTCGTGGCGGGGTCTGCGGCCAATGCATGACCCGCCACGTGGGCGGCGACATCGAACACCGCGACAGTTTTCTGAGCCCCGCCGAGCAGGCCGACTTTCTCATGCCCTGTGTCTCTCGCGGCTGCGGCCCTTGCATTTCGCTGGATCTTTAGGAGTCGACCATGACCATTCAATCAAGCCCCGTGCAGAGCTATCGAGACGATTTCAGCTTTCGCAACAGCCCCGCCGCCATCAGTCGTTTTCCCTTCCCCTTCACCGAGGACAGCTACCTGTATTCGGTGAACATCGAACCGGCAACTTCCCGGGATCCCGGCTCGATTTACCAGCACGGGTTCGACATCGACGAACACTACCGCTCGGAAATGGCCGAACGCGCCCTGGTGCTGGACAAGGATCCGCGCCGCTTCCTGGTGCTGCCGCACATGCAAGTGGCGGCCTGGGATGCGCTGCAGATGCTCATGGAGCACCTGGCCGCGGATTATCCGCAGTGGTTCTCGCTGGTGCGTGACGGTGATCACTGGCATTGGCGAAACACCCTGCTGGATATCGATCAGCGCTTTGTGTTCGGTGATGCCGCGACCCTGCCTTGCGAACCGCTGGAGTTCATTGGCCGACAGGTGCAGGGGGATTTCGCCCTGCTCGATCAACGCGACGGCGATCTGTACATGGATGCCGGCCTGGTCACCAGCCCGGCCGACTGGTCCCTGGCCTTCGACGCCGGCATGAGTTTCAAACAGTGGCATTCGCCAGTGCCCATGGCCCACCAAATGGGCATCTTCGACCGCGCGCTGAAATACCTGCTCAACCTGCAAGTGGGGCAGCCGGTGCGGCGTCTGAACTGGACGCTGACCATCAACCCGCGCCTGGACTCCTCCCCCGAGACTTTCCATGAATGGGGCGCCGACCGCGGTCGCATCACCGCCGAGAACGTCGGGCAACAGGTTCACCTGCGGGTCGAGTTGCAAGTGATGGCCCGTCTGTCGCGCAGCAACGCGGTGATGTTCAGCATCCGCACCTACCTGATCAGCATGCAGGAGCTGGTCACCCAGCCCGGCTGGGGCTGCCGACTGCACCGTGTGCTCCGCGACCTGCCCGAGCCGATCGCCGACTACAAGGGCATGAGCCGCTACCGACAAACCCTGGTCGAGTGGCTCAGCCGCTTCGACCCGCAAGCCTGAACCCTGACCCCCTTTCACCGACAAGGATCTTCACATGGCGCATTCATGGCGTATTTCTGCACTGGCCGAACGGCACCGTGCACTCGGCTCGAACCTCGAAGACTGGAACGGCATGGGCACTGCCTGGACCTACAGCAGCGATCTGGCCGACCACCATCAGGCGATCCGCACCCGGGCCGGTCTGATGGACGTGTCCGGACTGAAAAAAGTCCACTATGTCGGCCCCCACGCCGAGAGCCTGCTGCAATGGGCGACCACCCGCGACATCGCCAAGCTTTACCCCGGCAAGTCGGTGTACGCCTCGATGCTCGACGAGGACGGCAAGTTCGTCGATGACTGCATCGTCTACCGCACCGGCCCCAACGCCTTCATGGTGGTCCATGGTGCAGGCAGTGGCCACGAAATGCTGGTGCGTTCATCTCAGGGTCGCCAGGTGGCGGTGCTGTTCGACGACGACCTGCACGACCTGTCGCTGCAAGGGCCGCTGGCGGTGGACTTTCTCGCCGAGCACGTCCCCGGGATCCGTCAGCTGCCTTACTTCCATCACCTGCAAACCCGCCTGTTCGACCGTCCGGTGATGATCTCTCGCACCGGTTACACCGGCGAGCGCGGCTACGAGATTTTCTGCAAGGCCGCCGATGCCCCGGCGCTGTGGGACACGATCCTCGAACAGGGCGCGGGCCTGGGCATCATCCCTTGCGCCTTTACCGCCCTGGACTGGTTGCGGGTGGAAAGCTCGCTGATGTTTTTCCCCTACGACAACTCGCAGATGTACCCCTTCGCCGATCAGAAGGCTGGCGACACTCTGTGGGAAATGGGCCTGGATTTCACCGTGTCCCCGGACAAGCGCGAATTCCGCGGCGCCGAAGAGCACTTTCGCCTGCGCGGCCAGGAGCGCTTCAAGATCACCGGCGTATTGCTCGAAGGCGTCCGCGCCGCGGAGGCCGGCGACACCCTGTGGCAAGGCAACCAGCAAGTCGGAGTGATCACCTGTGGCATGTATTCGCGCTTGAGCAAACGCTCGATGGCCATCGCCCGCATGAGCGTCGCCTGCTCGGCCCCAGGCATTGCCCTGCAGGTTCGCGGCAGTCAGGAAAGCGCCGCCGTGACCCACACCCTGCCCTTCGACGATCCGGAAAAAACCAAGCGCACGGCCAAGGGCTGAGCCTCCAACCACTTTATCCAAGGGACCTTCGATGGACACTTCCAACGAACATTACATTCTCAAGATCAATTGCCCGGCAGCGTCCGGCATCGTTGCCGCGATCACCACCTGTCTGGCCGGACAGCAGTGCTACATCAGCGAGCTGGCGCAATTCGACGACGAGTTCACCGGGCAGTTTTTCATGCGCGCGGTGTTCCGTTTCAACACCGGCGTGACCGGCGATATCGGTGCCCTGCGCGAGGATCTGGGCGACCTGGCCGGCGGCTTCGACATGCAATGGCAACTGTTCTGCAGCAGTCAGCCGACCCGGGTGCTGCTGATGGTCAGCAAGTTCGACCACTGCCTGACCGACCTGCTGTACCGCCACCGCAAGGGCGAGATGGACATGCACATCACCGCAGTGGTCTCCAACCACCTGGACCTGCGAGCCATGGCCGAACGCGAAGGCATCCGCTTCATCTACCTGCCGATCACCAAGGACAGCAAGGCCAGCCAGGAAGCCGAGTTGATGCGCATCGTCGAGGACACTCAGACCGATCTGGTGGTGCTCGCGCGCTACATGCAGATTCTGTCCGACGGACTGTGCCAGCGGCTGTCCGGCCGGGCCATCAACATCCATCACTCGTTCCTGCCCGGTTTCAAGGGGGCCAAGCCCTATCACCAGGCTTATGAGCGCGGTGTGAAACTGATCGGCGCCACCGCCCACTACGTCACCTCGGACCTCGACGAAGGCCCGATCATCGAGCAGGAAATCCAGCGAGTCGATCACACCTACCTGCCCGATGCGCTGGTCGCCATCGGCCGCGACACCGAAACCGTAGCGCTTTCCAAAGCCCTGAAATACCACCTGGAACACCGGGTGTTCATCAACCAGGACAAAACGGTGATCTTTCGCTGAGCGAGCCCTTTTTCCGATTCACAGCCACGAGACACAGCCACGAGAAACGACCATGACCACACGCGTAGCAATCATCGGCGCCGGCCCTTGCGGCATGGCTCAACTGCGGGCATTTCAATCGGCCAGGGACCAGGGAACGCCCATCCCGGAACTGGTCTGCTATGAAAAACAGCAAGACTGGGGTGGCATGTGGAATTACACCTGGCGCACCGGCCTGGACGAGAACGGCGAACCCGTGCATGGCAGCATGTACCGCTACCTGTGGTCGAACGGCCCGAAGGAATGCCTGGAGTTCGCCGACTACACGTTCGAAGAACATTTTGGTCGCCCCATCGGCTCCTATCCACCAAGGGAAGTGCTCTGGGACTACATCAAGGGCCGCGTCGAAAAAGCCGGGGTTCGCGACTACATCCGTTTCAACAATGTGGTGCGCCAGGTCACCTTTGACCAAGAGACTCGCCGCTTCACGGTGGTCGCCCACGACCACGGCAGCGATACCCAGACCTCGGAACAGTTCGACTATGTGATCAACGCCTGCGGGCACTTTTCGACGCCGAAGATGCCGTACTTCCAAGGATTCGAGCAGTTCGGCGGGCGCATCCTGCACGCCCATGATTTCCGCGAGGCGCTGGAGTTCAAGGGCAAGGATCTGTTGATCGTCGGCAGCAGCTATTCCGCCGAAGACATCGGTTCACAGTGCTACAAGTACGGCGCCCGCAGCATCACCAGCTGCTACCGCACCGCGCCCATGGGCTATGACTGGCCCGCCAACTGGGAAGAAAAACCGCTGTTGCAGCGCCTGGAAAAAAACCGCGCGTACTTTATCGACGGCACCCACAAGCACATCGATGCGGTGATCCTCTGCACCGGCTACAAACATCACTTCCCCTTCCTGCCGGACGAGCTGTGCCTCAAGACCGACAACCGGCTATGGCCGATGAACCTGTACAAGGGCATTTTCTGGGAGCCCAACCCGCAACTGATCTACCTCGGCATGCAGGACCAGTGGTACTCGTTCAACATGTTCGACGCCCAGGCCTGGTACGCCCGCGACGTGATCCTGCAACGCATCGCCCTACCTGACCAGACACAAAGGGCCGCCGATAGTCAGGAATGGCATGCCCGTGAACAGCAGCTTGAAACCAACCAGCAGATGTTCGAATACCAGGGCGCCTATATCCAGCAACTGGTGGACGCCACCGACTACCCGAACTTCGATATCGCTGCAGTCAACGACACCTTCCTGCACTGGAAGCACGACAAGGCCCGCAACATCATGGGTTACCGCGACAAGTCCTACCGATCGCTGATGACCGGCACCCAGTCGCCACCCCACCACACACCCTGGCTGCATGCCCTTGACGACTCCATGGCGGCGTACCTCGCTGAACCGCCGATGTCCGTCAAGTCGATCGGTTGACCCGGGAGCCCACCATGAACGCACCTCGTGTTTCCCGTCCGCGGGAGCCCGGACTCTTTGCCCGGGCCCCGGCCCTGGAACGCTATCGGGTGGCCGCCGGCGGCCTAACCCTTGTCGTGTTGCAGCCCGGCGACAGCCTGCAAGTGATCGACCTCGAAGGCCGGCAACCCTGCGAATTGCTGGCCATAGATACGCTCGGTCGCAGCACCCTGGCGGCCTGGGCACTGAGCGGTTCGACGGCCTGCGGGTTCATCGGCGCACGGCTCGCCGAACCGACCTGGCAGTCGCGCCGCATTGGCCAGGCGCTGATCCGACGCGCGATTGATCCACGACAACTGCCCAGCGCCGCCTCACTCTGGGACGAGGACAGCCCTGCCGACTTCAGCCGCCGCTTTGTCGCCAGTGATGAGCTACTGGTGATCGTCGCGGCACCCGACGGACCGACCGCCGTTGACCGGCAATACCGGCCCAGCGAGCTGCGGCTGCTGGTGACTCGGGCCAATGCTTCGCCCCTGTTGCTGCCTCACCTGCCTGAGCCTCTGGTTGAACTGCTGGATGAATTCACCATCGGCGCCGGCACCGCCCACAGTTACACCGTTGGAAAAGGTCAGTATGTGCAGGTGCTGGATGTCGCCGGTCGCCAGTGCTCGGACTTCGTCGCGCTGGATCGACGGGCACTGGATCGCGGCCTGGAACTGGACCTGGACCAGACTGTGACCCGCACCCTGAACGGCAGCGCCTACCCGGCACCGGGACTGTTCTCAAAGTTTTTCGACCGGCAGATGCAGCCGATGCTGGAGGTGGTGCGTGACACCGTCGGCCGCCACGACTCCTTCGCCCTGGCCTGCGCCGCGCGCTACTACGAGAACCATGGCTACTTCAGGCACAACAACTGCAGCGACAACCTCAGCCGAGTGCTCGCGCCCCATGGGGTCAAGGCTCGCAATGGCTGGCCGGCGATCAATTTTTTCTTCAATACCGGGATCGACGCGCACCAGCAGATGACCCTGGATGAACCCTGGTCGCGTCCCGGCGACTACGTGCTGCTGCGGGCCATGACCGACATGGTGTGCGGCAGTACTTCGTGCCCGGATGACATCGACCCGGCCAATGGCTGGAACCCGACCGATATCCATGTCCGCATCTACAGCGAAAAGGAGCGTTTTTCCATCGCCATGAGCACTCGAACCACGGCCGATGCCGACCCGATCCTTACCCGTGAGTCAGCGTTCCACTCACGCACCAGCCGCTTGACCGGCAGCTTCACGGACTATCGCAACTGGTGGCTACCCCTGCGTTACGACGGCTATGGCGCGATCGAGGAATACCTTGGATGCCGCGAACGTGTCGCGGTGATGGACCTGACCGCCCTGCGCAAATTCGAAATCATCGGCCCCGACGCCGAAGCCTTGTTGCAGTACTGCCTGACCCGCGACGTGCGGCGCCTGGCGGTAGGCCAAGTGGTGTACTCGGCGATGTGCCACGAACACGGCGGCATGCTCGACGACGGTACCCTGCTGCGCCTGGGTCCGGACAATTTCCGCTGGATCTGCGGCGAAGACTACGCCGGGGTGTGGCTGCGCGAGCAGGCGCAAAAACTCGGCATGAAGGTCTGGATCAAATCCGCCAGCGAGCAGATCCATAACCTGGCGGTGCAAGGCCCGATGAGCCGCGAGCTGCTCAAGCAGATGGTCTGGACACCCCCCACCCAACCGAGCCTGGAAACCCTCGGCTGGTTCCGCTTCCTTGTAGGCCGCCTGGACGGTTACGACGGCTGCCCGCTGATGATCTCGCGTACCGGCTACACCGGTGAACTGGGTTACGAAGTGTGGTGCCAGCCTGAGGATGCCGAGCGGGTCTGGGACCGGATCTGGCAACTGGGCCAACCCTTGGGCCTGGTGCCGTTGGGGCTGGAAGCGCTGGACATGCTGCGCATCGAAGCCGGGCTGATTTTTGCCGGCTACGAATTCAGCGACCAGACCGATCCGTTCGAGGCCGGTATCGGCTTTTGCGTACCGCTGAAAAGCAAAACCGATGACTTCATCGGTCGCGACGCCCTGCTACGGCGCAGCGCCCATCCAGCCCACAAGCTGGTCGGCCTGCAACTGAGCGGTAACGAAGGCGCCCACCACGGTGACCCGGTGTACCACGGCCGGGCTCAGGTCGGGGTCATCACCAGTGCCTGCCGCTCACCGCTGCTGGCCAGCAATATCGCGCTGTGCCGGGTCGACGTGGCCTGCGCCGACGTCGGCACAGCGTTGGAGATCGGCAAAGTCGATGGCCTGCAGAAGCGCATCAGCGCCACGGTCACCGCAGCGATTTTCTACGACCCGGACAAGAGCCGGGTGCGTAGTTGATCAACCTTTTAACTGCCCATACACACCTGTAGGCGCGAGCCTGCTCGCGATGAACGTCAACGATAACCGGGTTGCCTGACTGTCCGCGGTGCCTGGATGTCCATCGCGAGCAGGCTCGCTCCTACAGGGTCCTGCTTTTTTCAGACATGGGAATACCAAGATGGAAGCGACTACGTTCGAGGCCGTACCGCAGGCCGCCAGTTCAGTGGGCAGCCTGCACCGCAAGATCGATTGGCGCGGGGCGTTCTGGGTCGCCAGTGGCGTGCCCGCCCTGGTGCTGTTTTCTATCGGCGCGATTGCCGCAACGGTAGGCAAACCGGCCTGGATCGTCTGGATCGTGTCGATCCTGTTCGGCTTCATCCAGGCCTTCACCTATGCCGAAATCGCCGGGCTGTTCCCACACAAATCCGGTGGCGCCTCGGTCTACGGTGCAGTCGCCTGGGTGCGCTACAGCAAGCTGATCGCACCGGTCTCGGTGTGGTGCAACTGGCTGGCCTGGTCCCCGGTTTTGTCCATTGGCTCAGGGCTGGCGGCCGGTTACATCCTCACCGCGCTGTTTCCCGCCGACGCGCTGATCAACACCTGGCAATTGACTTTGGTCGATCTGGGCTGGATCAAGAGCGGCCTGTCGCTGCGGATCAACGCAACATTCGCCATCGGCCTGTTGATCCTGCTGACGGTCTTTGCCGTGCAACATGGTGGCATCCTGCGCTCGGCACGCCTGACCCTGGTGCTCGGTGTGACGTCACTGATTCCATTGCTGCTGGTGGGGGTGGTGCCTTTGTTCACCGGGGATGCGGCCCAGGCCAATTTCCTGCCGTTGTACCCGCTCGCGCATGATGCGGCCGGGCAAGTCATCGACGGGCCATGGGACCTGTCCGGCTGGTCGCTGATGGCCGGCGGGCTGTTCATGGCTGCGTGGTCGACCTACGGATTCGAAACGGCGGTGTGCTACACCCGGGAATTCAAGGACCCCAAGCGCGACACCTTCAAGGCGATCTTCTATGCCGGCTTGCTGTGCATTCTGGTGTTCACCCTGGTACCCCTGGCGTTTCAAGGCAGTCTCGGTCTTGGTCAGTTAGTCACACCGGCCGTGCTCGATGCCAGCGGTGCAGTCATCACCCCTGCGGTCTACAGCGGTCTGTTAGCGCCAGCGATCTACAGCGGCATGGGCGTTGGTCAGGTCATGGCGGACAGCATCGGCGGCGGCAAGGTGGTCGCAAATATCGTGCTGATCATGCTAGTCCTTGCCACCTTGCTGGCGATCATGACCTCCATGTCCGGTTCGTCGCGCACCCTGTATCAGGCATCGGTGGACGGCTGGCTGCCAAAATACCTGGGGCGCACCAATGAACACGGCGCCCCCACCGCGGCAATGTGGACAGATCTGTCATTCAATCTGCTGCTGTTGCTGATGTCCGATTATGTATTCGTGCTCGCGGCGTCCAACGTCAGCTACATCATCTTCAACTTCCTCAACCTCAATGCCGGCTGGATCCACCGCCTGGATCGTCCCGACTGGGTACGACCATACAAAGCTCCCACCCTGTTGTTGGCGGCCGGCGGCGTACTGAGTCTCGTCAACCTGGCCTGCATGGGACTGGGCGCCGATATCTGGGGCGCGGGGACGCTGGTGACGGGCCTACTGCTGGCGTTACTGATCCTGCCAGTGTTCTGCTTCCGTCACTACGTACAGGACAAGGGGCGCTTCCCGCAAGCGATGCTCGACGACCTGTACGTTCAAGCCGATGCCGGCCTGAAACGCGCCGGCTGGTTGCCCTATGCCACGCTGATCGCGGGCGTGCTGGTGGTATACGGCTGCCATCAACTGGTAGCCTGAGCGTCCTTGCCTGCAGGTCTGTGATGAGTCATCGGGGTGCAACGGCGCCTCGATGATCGCATCGTCCCCATACAATCAAGACAACGGTGACTCTTTTGATCAGCACCATCCCCGCACTTGCCCGCGAAATCGACGGCAAAGCCATCGCCGCCCAGGTTCTTGAGGAGGTTCGAGAAGAGATTCAGGTCCTGGCGCGACAACAGATCTACCCTGCCCTGGCCGTGCTGCTTGTCGGTGAAGACCCGGCCAGCGAGGTTTATGTGCGCAATAAACTGCTGCGGGCCAAGGAGGTCGGCATCCGTTCCCTGGAGTATCGTCTGGCGGCAAACGTAAGCCAGAACGATGTGCTGGAACGGATTGCGCAACTGAATGCCGACGTCACGGTCAACGGCATCCTGGTGCAATTGCCATTACCGGCCCATATCGACGAGGCGGCAGTGATTCATGCCATAGATCCGATCAAGGACGTGGACGGCTTTCATCGGGAAAACGTCGGTGGACTGGTCCAGGGCATCGAGGTCCTGACGCCCTGCACCCCCAGCGGCTGCATGCGTCTGCTGCACGAAACCTGCGGTGACCTGAGTGGCTTGCACGCGGTCGTCATCGGCCGTTCGAACATTGTCGGCAAACCGATGGCGACGCTGCTGTTGCAGGCCAACTGCTCGGTCAGCGTGGTGCACTCGCGCAGCGTCGATGCTCCAGCATTGTGCAGGCTGGCGGACATAGTCGTCGCTGCGGTAGGTCGCCCCCAGCTGATTGATGCCAGTTGGCTCAAACCCGGGGCGGTGGTGATCGACGTCGGCATCAATCGCATTGCCAGCGAATCGGGCAACCGCTTGGTCGGCGATGTCGATTACGAGAGTGCACGCACCGTGGCCAGCGCGATCACACCGGTGCCCGGTGGTGTCGGGCCGATGACCATTGCCTATCTGCTGAAGAACACCCTGATCGCCAGCCAGCTACAGCGTGCTGCCCAGACGCACGAGCAGTCGTCGGTCAGTCACCTGGCGTTGAACTGAGCCCAACTGTAGGAGCGAGCTTGCTCGCGATGGTCGTTAACGATAACGCGTGCTTACTGGCTATACGCGGCGCTATTGAGTCCATCGCGAGCAAGCTCGCTCCTACAATGTTCAACAGTAACGATCAGTGGTTGTAGGCACGCTCATTGTGCTCGGCCAGATCCAGGCCCATCTCCTCCACCGACTCATCGGCGCGCAAGCCGATCAGGGCATTGACCACTTTGAGAATGATCCAGCTGATGGCAAAGCAGTAGACCGTCGTCAACAGCACACCCTTGATTTGGGCCAACACCTGGCCACCCATGGTCACCCCGTCTACCAGACCGCCCAGGGACGGTACGCAAAAAACGCCGGTCAAAACCGCACCGATCATCCCGCCGATACCGTGCAGACCAAACACATCAAGGCTGTCGTCGTAACCGAAACGCCGTTTGAGCACAGTGACACTCAGATAGCAGAACACGCCACACAACAGACCGATCGCCAATGCACCACCGACGCCCACGTAGGCGCAGGCCGGGGTAATCCCGACCAGGCCGGCCAGGGCACCACTGGCCAGACCCAGCGCACTCGGCTTGCCCACCTTGAACCACTCGGTGAACATCCAGCCGAGAATCCCGGCGCAGGCGCCCAGTTGGGTATTGAGCATGACGATACCGGAGGTGCCGCTGAGGCCACCGCCGGAACCGATGTTGAAACCGAACCAGCCAACCCAAAGCATGGCCGCGCCGGCCATGGTCAGGCTCAGGTTGTGGGCGGGCATCGGCGTATTTTCGTAGCCCTTGCGCTTGCCGAGGATCAGGCAGGCGGCGAGCGCAGCGACTCCGGCATTGATGTGCACAGCGGTGCCACCGGCAAAATCGAGCACGCCCCAGTTATGCATCAAGGCACCCGCACCACCCCAGACCATATGAGCCACCGGGGCGTACACCAGGGTGAACCACAGTGCCATGAACAGCAGCGCCGCCGAGAACTTCATGCGTTCGGCAAACGCCCCGGCGATCAGCGCCGGGGTGATGATGGCGAACGTCATCTGGAAGGTTACGAACACCCCTTCCGGTATCTCGCCGACAAGACTTTCCGGGGTCATTCCGGCGAGAAAGGCCCGACTCAGCCCGCCGACAAAACTGTTGAAGGTCACCTCCCCTTCAACCATACCGGTGGTGTCAACCACCATGCTGTAACCGTAGATCACCCACAACACGCCCACCAGTCCGGCGATACCGAAGCACTGGGTGAACAGCGACAACATGTTTTTCGCCCGCACCAGACCGCCATAAAACAACGCGAGGCCCGGCAGACACATGAACAACACCAGCACCGCCGCCGTCACCATCCACGCGGTGCTGCCGGTGTTCAGGGTTGGCGCTTCAGCCGCCTGCGCCAGCGGCACAAACGCGCCGACGACCGACGCGCCAAGTAAGGATTTGCCGAGAAGACGATTGACCATATTCAAAGCTCCTGCAAAAGAATAGAAAGTGTCTGGCAGTGAGCAAAAGTGAACGTACGCGGATCTCTCAGGAGACCTCTTGAACAGGAATGACCTGACACGATTGGTCAGGCCTTCCAAACACCTGTGGCGAGCGAGCTTGCTCGCGCTGGGTCGCATCGTGCCCCCAAAAAACAGCGAGTGCTGCGCACTCGAGCGGGAGCGAGCTCCCTCGCCACAGAGGGTAAATCGGCCCTCAGTAACCCGAACCCGGAATCCAGCTTGTGCCTGCCAGCGGCACCCGTGCCATGGCGGCCGACTCCACAGTCAAGGCCACCAGGTCTTCAGGATCCAGATTGTGCAGGTGCGACTTGCCGCAAGCCCGCGCCATGGTCTGCGCCTCCAGCACCAGCACCCGCAGGTAGTTGGCCAGACGGCGACCACCTTCCACCGGGTCCAGACGCCTAGACAGTTCCGGGTCCTGGGTGGTGATACCGGCCGGGTCGCGGCCGTTCTGCCAGTCGTCATAGAAACCGGCCGCCGAACCAATCTTGTGCAGTTCTTCATCCAGTCGCGGGTGGTTGTCGCCCAGCGCAATAAGCGCCGCCGTGCCGATCGCCACTGCATCGGCACCCAACGCCATGGCCTTGGCCACGTCGGCACCGTTGCGAATCCCCCCCGAAACGATCAACTGAACCTTGCGATGCATGCCCATCTCTTGCAAAGCCTGTACCGCTTGCGGGATCGCCGGCAAAATCGGAATGCCCACGTGTTCGATAAACACTTCCTGGGTCGCCGCGGTGCCGCCTTGCATGCCGTCGAGCACAATCACATCGGCCCCGGCCTTCACCGCCAGTTTGACGTCATAGTAAGGCCGGCTCGCCCCGATCTTTACGTAGATCGGCTTTTCCCAATCGGTGATCTCGCGGATCTCGGCGATCTTGATGGCCAGGTCATCCGGGCCGGTCCAGTCCGGGTGACGGCAGGCACTGCGCTGGTCGACGCCGATAGGCAAGGTGCGCATGCCGGCCACCCGCTCGGTGACTTTCATGCCCAGCAACATGCCGCCGCCGCCAGGTTTGGCGCCCTGCCCCAGGACGATTTCGATGGCGTCAGCCTTGCGCAGATCGTCCGGATTCATGCCGTAACGGGACGGCAGATATTGATAGACCAGATGCTGCGACTGACCGCGCTCCTCCGGGGTCATACCGCCGTCGCCGGTGGTAGTGCTGGTGCCGGCAATGGTGGCGCCGCGGCCCAGTGCTTCCTTGGCATTGGCCGACAATGCACCGAAGCTCATACCGGCGATGGTCACTGGAATCTTCAGGTGGATCGGCTTCTTGGCGAAGCGATTGCCGAGGATTACGTCGGTGCCGCACTTCTCCCGATAGCCTTCCAGCGGGTAGCGCGAAACGCTGGCGCCGAGCAGCAGCAAGTCGTCGAAGTGCGGCACTTTACGCTTGGTGCCGCCGCCGCGAATGTCGTAGATGCCGGTCTCGGCAGCACGCTGGATTTCCTGGATGGTCAGGCGGTCGAAAGTCGCGGACTCGCGCAGCACTGGAGTGTTCTTCTCGCTCATATCTGTTCTCCTCGCGTGGATCAGTACGCGGACGCGTTATCGACTTTGAAGTTGTACAGCTGACGGGCCGAGCCGTAGCGCTTGAAGTCAGCCGCCTTGTGCTCGAAACCGGCGCGGTTGAGCAGCACTTGCAGCTCTTCCAGGTGTTCGGCGCGCATTTCTTTCTCGATGCAATCCGAGCCCAGGGAGGCGACGGTGCCCCGCACATAGATGTGGGTTTCGTACAGCGAATCGCCCAGGGCATCGCCCGCATCGCCGCACACCACAAGTCGTCCGGCCTGGCCCATGAAGCAACTCATGTGGCCGATACTGCCACCGACCACAATGTCGATGCCCTTCATGGAAATGCCGCATCGGGCACCGGCATCGCCTTCGATCACCAACAATCCGCCATGGGCGGTGGCGCCGGCGGCCTGGGACGCGCTGCCCTTGATCCGCACCATGCCCGACATCATGTTTTCCGCGACGCCGACCCCGGCATTGCCATGCACGGTGATGCACGCTTTCTGGTTCATGCCCGCGCAGTAGTAGCCGGCGTGCCCCTGGATATCGATGGACACGGCCTGGTTCACCCCAACCGCGAGGTTGTGCTTGCCATTGGAATGGGTCACCACCCACTCGCGGTCTTCTACGTTGTTGACCTGGTCATGCAGCGCCTGATTGAGATCGCGCACGCTGGCAGTTGAAAGATCGATGGTTTTCATGTGTGCGCTCCTTAAGCTGACTCGCGTTCCCAGATGTACAGGGTGGCCGGTGCCGGCTCCCAGATCCTGGCGTGTTCGATACCCGGCAGGCTCGACAGCGCCTGATATTCGGAGGCCATCGCAACGTAATCGTCGGTCTCGGCGAGAATCGCCGGTTTGCAGGCAATCGGGTCACGGATCACCGCAAAGCCATTGCGGGTACCAATGGCGAAAGTGAAGAAGCCGTCCAGGTCCTCCAGCGAATGATCCAGCGCCTCTTTCAGCGAATCGCCTTGTTGCAGGCGCCAGGTCAGGTAGCCGGCGGCCACTTCCGTGTCGTTGTCGGTTTCGAAATGGATGCCTTCGCGCTTGAGTTCCTGACGCAGGCGGAAGTGATTGGACAGCGAACCGTTATGCACCAGACACAGGTCGGCGCCAGTGGAAAACGGGTGGCTGCCTTCCATGGTCACCGCGCTTTCGGTGGCCATGCGGGTGTGGCCGATGATATGGCTGCCCTTCATGCTGGCCAGGCCGAAGCGTTGGGAAATTTCCTGGGGCAAGCCCATGCCCTTGAGGATTTCGATGCTCTGCCCGGCGCTCATGATGCGGATGCTCGGGGCCAGATCGGCGAGGGCCAGACGGACTGGCGTTTCTTCAGCATGGATCTTCAATACGGCGGCGCTGGCGTTCTGAAACCAGTCCAGCGAACAGCCCAGACGGCCTTCCAGTTCGCCCATCAGGGTTTTCCAGTCGAAGGCTTCAGTTGTCGCCTGCAAGGTCAGCTTGACCCAGCCATCGGCCACTTCATCGCCATAGATGGCGAAACCGGCACTGTCCGGGCCACGATCGGTCATGGCCTGTAGCATCGGTTCGAAGAGCTGACCGAGCCGGGATTCCAGCTGCGGGTTTTTCAGGTAAAGACCTACGATTCCACACATAAAAACAGTCCTCACTACGTTCGGCAGCCACACGTTTCAAGCTGCGAGATGGTTCGTTTGGGCGCGCCGGCTGGCGTCTAGAAAAATTCGGTGTAGCGCTGCACTTCCCAGTCGGAGACATGGCGGCTGTATTCCACCCACTCCATGCGCTTGAGCTTGATGAACTCGCCAACGATCTGCGGGCCCATGACCTCGGCGAACAGCGGGTCGGCTTCCAGCGCGTCGCAGGCTTCCTTGAGCGATTGCGGCAGGGTCTTGATGCCGCGCGCGGCAATCTGCTCCAGGCTCAGGCTGTAGAGGTTTTCGTTGCAGACGTGGTCGATTTCCAGCTGGCGGTCGATACCGTCGAGGCCCGCCGCGATGATCGCCGCGCTGACCAGATAGGGATTGCAACCGGCATCTGGAAGGCGGAACTCCAGGCGGCCATAAGGCACCCGCACCATCGCCGAGCGGTTGTTGGCGCCGAAGGCAATAAAGGCTGGCGCCCAGGTCGCGCCGGACAACGAATTGCCCACCACCAGACGCTTGTAGGAGTTGACCGTCGGTGCGGCGAAGGCGCAGAGCGCCGGGCCATGGGCGAGCAGGCCGGCGGCGAAGTGATAGGCCATTTTCGACAGGCCCATGCCGCTCGGGTCACTGGCATCAAAGAACAGGTTCTTGTTCTCGGCGCTGCTGATCGACAGGTGAAAGTGCATGCCGTTGCCGGCGCGCTTCGGATCAGGCTTGGGCATGAACGAGCAGATCATGCCCAGGTCATTGGCGATCTCGCCGGCGGCCATACGAAAGAACGTGAAACGATCCGCCGAAGTCATGGCGTCGCTGTAGGTGTAGTTGATCTCGAACTGGCCGTTGGCGTCTTCGTGGTCAATTTGATAGACCTCGAAATCCACCGCCTGCAACGCTTCGGTCAGGCGCTCGAGGAACACCCGCGAGCGCGACAGGCCTTTGTAGTCGTAGCAAGGCTTGTCCAGGTTGTCGCTGGCGTCGACCAGCTGCAGTTTGCCCTGCTCGTCGCGGCGCATCAGGTTGAATTCGGGTTCCAGGCCGGTGTTGAGCGTCCAGCCCTTGTCTTCCAGGCGACGGACCTGCTGCTGGAGCACGTAACGGCTGTCATAAGGATGCGGCTTGCCGTCGACATGACCAATGCACACGATCCGGCCATAACCCGGCTGCCAAGGCACCGGCGTCAGCGTGGACAAATCGCCACGGGCCATGAAGTCCGGACCGTGGGGTTCCATGCCCATGCCACTGATGGCGAACCCGGCAAAACCCGCTCCGTCCTCGGCCACGGCCTTGAGTCCACAGATCGGCACCGATTTGGTCTTGGCCGATCCATGGATATCGACAAACTGCGCAAGCACATACTTGATCCCGTGCTTGTCGATGATGCGCTGGGTTTCTGCTGGCAACATTGCTCGTCACTCCTGGCGAAAAAGGGCAAATCATTGTGGATAGGCCGTCACTTTCTTTTAATATTCCTGAAAAGAAAGTTAGTTTCCCGATAGGAATGCAAGGCCCTTGCCAGAATCGCGAATGAAAAGCTGAAGTGCCGTAACCAGCGCTTTTGTGCTGTATATATGGGAATATTCTTTTCCCGGTGGGAATACCGCCCAATGGGCTGGAGAGGAACGCCGAGATTTGCACTTTCTCAGTGCGAAACTAATATTACTGAACAGAAAGTGTGCAGGATCTAAAGACTATGCCGACCGAAACCGCCCCGCGCCTCAAACTCGAGCAATACCTGGGTTTGCAAATCAAACGCCAGCGCCAGGCGCAGGACCTGAAATTGTCCGATGTGGCGAAAATTGCCGACATCAGCCAAGGCATGTTGAGCAAAATTGAAAACGCCCAGGTCTCCACCAGCCTCGATACCCTGAGCCGCTTGTGCGACGTGCTCGGCCTGCCCTTGTCAAAGTTGTTCAGTGAGTACGATCAGCAAGATGGCAGTGCGCAGCTGGTCAAGGCCGATCAAGGCATGGAAGTGGTTCGCCGCGGAACCGAGAAAGGCCATACCTACCATCTGCTCAATCACACACGCGGGCCGAAGAAGAGTTTCGAGGCCTACATGGTGAGCATGGATGACGCCAGCGAGGAGTTTCCGACGTTCTCGCACCCCGGCACCGAGTTCCTGCACCTGCTCGAAGGCGAGCTGATCTATCGCCATGGCAACCAGCTCTATCGCATGGAAGCCGGTGACAGCCTGACTTTCGAAGGGGAAATCCCCCATGGCCCGGAACAACTGGTACAAGTACCGATCCGCCTGCTTTCGATCATGAATTACGGCAACGACAAAGAATAATCCCCGCCCCACTCCCCGTTCGATTCCAACCCTGAGGCCGATCTGTGTCGGCCTCAGGCGTTTTCCTGCCAGTTAAAAAACTTTCACAAAAATTCTGGACGCGGCGCGGGCATTCCCCTATAAAGCCAACTTCAGGAATATTTTATTCCCCATAAGAAAATACCCTCATGGACGAGATTGCTGTTGTCGATGTTTTTTTCGCTTTGCGATGAGCTGCCGCCATCTTCCCGAGGACGTGTCATGCAACACGAAAAAAACCATTTCATCATCAAGATCACCTGTCCCGCGGTGTCCGGCATCGTCGCGGCCGTCACCACTTACCTGGCGGACAACGGTTGCTACATCGGGGAGATGGCGCAATTCGACGACGACTTCAGCGGCCGGTTTTTCATGCGCGCGGTGTTCCGCTTCAACGACGACCACCCGGGCGATATCCAGCTGATCAAGGACGGTTTCAGCGACGTCGCCAAGGCGTTCGACATGAGCTGGGAACTGTACGACACCCGCGAGCCGATGCGTGTGTTGCTGATGGTCAGCAAGTTCGACCACTGCCTGACCGATCTTCTCTACCGCTACCACAAGGGCGAGATGGACATGACCATCACCGCCATCGTCTCCAACCACCTGGACCTGCGGCCCATGGCCGAACGCGAAGGTATCCGCTTCATCTATCTGCCGGTGACGAAAGACACCAAGGCCCGGCAGGAAGCCGAGCTGATGAAGATTGTCGACGAGACCGGCACCGAACTGGTGGTGTTGGCGCGCTACATGCAGATCCTCTCCGATGACCTGTGCAAGCAACTCTCGGGCCGCGCGATCAACATCCATCACTCGTTCCTGCCTGGGTTCAAAGGTGCCAAGCCTTATCACCAGGCCTACCAACGCGGGGTGAAACTGATCGGCGCTACGGCGCACTACGTCACCAGCGACCTCGACGAAGGGCCAATCATTGAACAGGAAGTGCAACGCGTCGATCACGTCTATCTGCCGGACGACCTGGTCGCCACCGGCCGTGACACCGAAACCGTGGCCCTGTCCAAGGCAGTCAAGTACCACCTGGAGCACCGGGTTTTCCTCAACCAGGACAGAACGGTGATCTTTCGATGAACACGCCCCGACTGATTGACGGCAAAGCCGCTGCCGCGCGTGTGTTGATCCAGGTTCGCAAGGACGTGGACGGCCTTCGCGAGCAAGACATCCAACCGGCCCTGGCGGTGATTCTGGTGGGCAGCGACCCGGCCAGCCAGGTTTACGTGCGCAACAAGATCCTGCGCGCTGAAGAGGTAGGCATTCGCTCCGTGGAGCATCGACTGCCCAGCGACACCAGCACCGAACAACTGCTGAACCTGATCGCCACGCTGAATGCCGACTCTTTGATCAACGGCATTCTGCTGCAATTGCCGTTGCCGGTTCACATTGACGAATTGCGCGCCCTGGAGGCCATCGCCCCGGCCAAGGACGTCGACGGTTTTCACAGTGAAAACGTCGGTGGCCTCAGTCAGGGCCGCACCGTGCTGGCCCCCTGCACGCCCAGCGGTTGCCTGTACCTGTTGGAACAGACCTGCGGCGATCTGCGCGGTAAACACGCAGTGGTGATAGGCCGCTCGAACATCGTTGGCAAACCCATGGCGGCCCTGCTACTCAAGGCCGATTGTTCGGTGACCGTACTGCATTCGCGCAGTCCGGATCCGCAGGGCTTGTGCCGTCAGGCCGACATCGTCATCGCCGCCGTAGGGCGGCCGAAACTGATCGACGCCAGCTGGCTGAAGCCCGGCGCGGTGGTGATTGATGTCGGCATCAACCGCATCGACGACCAGGGCCGCAGCCGTCTGGTGGGCGACGTCGATTTCGACAGCGCCCTGCCCCACGTCGCAGCGATCACCCCGGTGCCCGGCGGTGTCGGCCCGATGACCATTGCCTTTTTGATGAAAAACACCGTGGCCGCAGCCCTTGCGCAACATCAGGCTCGACGCAGCCAATCGGAGGCTCTATGCCGTTCAATCTATTGAAATACGGGCTGAGTTCGGAGTACCCGGTGGACGTCGATCTACCGCCGCCGCGGGAACTCAAGCCGAGCTATGACGTGGTGATCATTGGTGCTGGCGGGCACGGCCTGGCCACCGCCTATTACCTGGCCAAATACCACGGCATCACCAACATCGCGGTATTGGAGAAGTCCTATCTGGGCGGTGGCAATACCGCGCGCAACACCGCGGTGATCCGCTCCAACTACCTGACCAGCGAAGGCGTGCGTTTTTACGCAGAGTCGGTGCGGATGTTCCAGTCCCTGTCCAACGAATTCGATTTCAACATCATGTACTCCGAGCGTGGCCAACTGACCCTGGCCCATACCGATGCCACCGTGCGTTCGTTCCGCCAGCGGGCCGAGGTCAACAAGCACTTCGGTGGTCGCAGCGAAATGATCGACCGCCAGCAGATTCGCGAACTGGTGCCCAGCCTCAACCTCGACCCCGGTCACCTGCCGGTGCTTGCCGGGCTTTGGCACATCGACGGTGCCACCGCGCGTCACGACGCCGTCGCCTGGGGCTACGCCAAGCAGGCGGCCAAACGCGGCGTAGAAATTCATCAGCTCACCGAAGTCCAGGACCTGATCATCGAGAACGGTGCGATCACCGCGGTCAAGACCAATCGCGGGACCATCAAGTGCGGCTGCGCCGTGCAGGCAATCGCCGGGCACAGTTCGTTGCTGATGGCCAAGGCCGGAATCCGTTCACCGATCCAGACTTTCCCGCTGCAAGCCATGGTCACCCAACCGTTCAAGCCGTTTCTCGATCCGCTGGTGAGTTCTTCGGCACTGCATTGTTACGTGCAGCAGACCAGCCGCGGCGAGGTGGTGTTCGGCGGCGGCTCCGATCCTTATCCGCTGTTCAACACCCGCTCCACGCTCGATCTGAAGGAAAGCCTGCTGGCCCACGCCATCGAAATGTTCCCGTTTCTGGCCAACGCCAAGCTGATGCGCCAATGGGCCGGGATCACCGACATGACCCCGGATTACAGCCCGATCATGGGGCTTTCGCCTGTGAAAAATTACTACCTCGACGCCGGTTGGGGCACCTGGGGTTTCAAGGCTACACCGATCTGCGGAAAGACCATGGCCGAACTGGTGGCCAGCGGCGGCAAGGTGCCGGATCTGATCAAACCTTTCGGCCTCGAACGCTTTTCGACCTTCCAGCAAGTCAACGAAATGGGCGCTACGGCGGCCAGTCACTGACGGAGAGCGGACTATGAAAATCATCAATTGCCCGCTCAACGGGCCGCGGAATATCAGCGAATTCACTTACGGCGGCGAGTTCAAGCCAATGCCCGATCCCGTTCGTTGCAGCGATGCCGAATGGGCCGACTACGTGTTCAACACCGACAACCTCGCCGGGGTGGTGCGCGAATGGTGGATGCATACGCCGTCCAGCTACTGGTTTCTCGCGGAGCGTCACACCGTCAGCGATGAAATTCTTCGCACCTTCGACCCCAAAGAACTCTTCACCGCCCGCGTCGACTTCAGCGCCGCCAAGGAGATCGCAGGATGAATCGCCTACCCGCCCCGATGGGCCTGCTGATCGACCGTGATCAGCCGCTGGATTTCAGTTTCGACGGTCATCGCTATCAAGGCTTGCAAGGCGACAGCATCGCCAGCGCCTTGTTGGCCAATGGACGCTTCCTGATCTCGCGCTCGTTCAAATACCACCGCCCGCGCGGCCCGCTGACCATGGCCGGGCAAGACGCCAACAGCCTGGTGCAACTGCCCCGGGAACCGAATGTGCTGGCCGATGCATTCGCGCTGTCGGCCGGTTTGCAGGTGACGGCACAGAACGTCAACGGCTCGCTGGACAACGATCGCGATGCCTACCTGGGCAAGTTCTCAAAATTCATGCCGGTGGGCTTTTACTACCGATCCTTCTACAAGCCCAAGGGCATGTGGAAAATCTGGGAACCGATCATTCGAAAGAAGGCCGGCCTCGGTGTACTCGACCTGACCTTCCAGCCCGAGTATTACGACAAGGCTTACCTGTTCACCGACGTTGCCGTGATCGGCGCCGGGCCGGCCGGGCTGAATGCGGCACTGACGGCGGCCAATGCCGGGGCGAAGGTGTTGCTCATCGAACAGCAACCGATTCTCGGTGGTTCGTTGACCTATGCCCGTTTCGATATCGAAGGCAAAAGAGCCGAAGCCCTGCGCCGCGAACTGTTGTCTGCGGTGGAGCAACACGCCAATATCCGGATCCTGACCGAGGCGACCTGCAACGCCTGGTTCACCGACAACTATCTGCCGGTGATCCAGGGCAAGCGCATGTACAAAGTGCGCGCCCGCCAATGCCTGGTGTGCAGTGGTGCCTTCGACCAACCGGTGGTGTTTCGCAACAACGACTTGCCCGGCGTGATGCTCACCAGCGCGGCGCAACGCTTGATGAAACTGTATGCCGTCAAACCCGGCAAACGCGCGGTGGTGCTGACGGGTAATGACGACGGTTACCTCGCCGCGCTCGATCTGTATGATCAGGGCGTGGAAGTCGCCGCGGTGGTGGACTTGCGTCACGGTCCTGGCGATGAGTCACTGCTGCAAGCACTGGCTCAGTGCAAGATCACTTGCCAGCGCAACAGCACCGTGTATGAGGCGCTGCACGAGAAAGGCATGCGTCATATCAACGGCGTCGATGTGCGCAAGATCACCGCCCAGGGTCAGGTCGCAGAAAGCGGACAACGCCTGGATTGCGACTTGCTGTGCATGTCCGCCGGTTACATGCCGGTCTATCAACTGCTGTGCCAGGCAGGCGGCAAGCTGGCCTACGACGATCAGCGTGCCGAGTTCACGCTCAGCGGCCTGCCGCTGAACCTCGCGGTGGCCGGTTCGGTCAATGGGCGTCACCGCCTCGACAATGTCATCGCCGACGGCGTGAATGCCGGGGCGGATGCCGCGCGGGCCCTGGGCCTGGCGGTCGGCGCACAGCGCGCACCCTTGGGCGGCGAAAATCGGGTCAACTTCAACTGGCCGATCTTCCCCCACCCCAAGGGCAAGGACTTCGTCGACTTCGACGAGGACCTGCAAGTGGCGGACATCGTCAATGCCACCCGGATCGGCTATCGCGACGTGCAACTGGTCAAGCGCTACTCCACAGTGGGCATGGGCCCTTCCCAGGGCCGTCACTCAGCGTTGCCGACCGCCCGGCTGGTCGCCTGGGCCACCCAGCGCAATATCAGTGAAACCGGCGTCACCACGGCACGCCCGCCCTTTGTGGCGGAAAAACTGGCGCATGTTGCCGGCAGGGCTTTCGACCCTTACCGCCAGACACCGATGCACGCCCGGCATGTACAAGCCGGGGCGAAGATGATGCCCGCCGGGATTTGGCAACGGCCGGCCTACTATGGCAATGCCAGGGATCGCGAAGCCTGCATGCAAGCCGAGGCGCTGCACGTACGCAACAAGGTCGGGATCATCGATGTCTCGACCCTGGGCGGTCTCGATGTACGTGGTCCGGACGCCGCCGAATTGCTCAACCGCATGTACACCTTCGCTTTCCTGAAACAGCCGATCGGCCGTTCTCGCTATGCACTGATGACCAACGAGCATGGAGTGGTGATCGATGACGGTGTGTGCGCTCGTTTCGCCGAGAATCATTTCTATGTCACCGCCACCACAAGCGGCGTCGACCGCATCTATCAGCAAATGCTCAAGTGGAACGCACAATGGCGCCTGGACGTGGACGTCGCCAACGTCACCGCCGCTGTCTGCGCAGTCAACGTTGCCGGTCCGGATTCACGCCAGGTGCTGGAGAAAGTCTGCACCGATCTGGATCTGAGCGCCGCAGCGTTCCCTTATCTGGGCGTCCGCCAAGGTACGGTTGCCGGCATCAAGGCCAGGTTATTGCGAGTCGGTTTCGTCGGCGAACTGGGTTATGAAATTCACGTACCCGCGCGTCACGGGCTGAAACTTTGGGACGCGCTGATCGAGGCTGGAAAAGCACACGACATACGTCCCTTCGGCGTCGAAACCCAGCGTCTGCTGCGCCTGGAAAAAGGCCATGTGATCATCAGCCAGGATACCGATGGCATGACCCATCCGGCGGAAATCGACATGGGTTGGGCGGTCAGTCGCAACAAGCCATTCTTCGTCGGCCGGCGCTCGGTGGATATCCTCGAAGCCCAGCCACAAAAACGCAAACTCGTGGGCTTCACGTTGCCCAAGGGCAGCCTGCAACCGCTGGAAGGCCATCTGGTGCTGAACGGCCCGGACATCAGCGGCAGCGTCACCTCCTGCGAATACTCCGCCACCCTCGGCCAGATCATCGGCCTGGCTTACGCCGGCATCGACCAAAGCACGCCGGGGCAGCGCATTCCAATCCGCGTCGAGGGTGGCATCGTGGTCCAGGCCGAGGTGGTGCAGTTGCCCTTCTTCGATCCCGTCAACCAACGCCAGGAGCTTTGAGCCATGACCAGTCTGATAGAACAACATAACCTCGGCCAGCCGTCCCTGGCCCTATTGTCTGCCTGTACGCTGACAGACCTCACCGATCTGCCTCGGCTCGGTTTTCGCGGCGCCCATAGCGCGCAGTATTTGCTCAGCCGCCACTTCGTGCTGCCCGACGCCCCCAACCGCGCCATCACCCAGGAGGACAGCAGCTGCGTGGCGCGCCTGTCCCAGACCGAGTACCTGTTGCTGGGGAGCCCACGGGATCAGGGTGAACGCATTGCCGCTGAAGAGGCCCGCTGGGAGCTGGATCACAAGGCCAATTACCTGCTGCCACGCCAGGACAGCCATGCCTGGTTTCAGCTCGGTGGTGAACACCTCAGCGACGTCATGGCCAAACTCTGTGGTGTCGACTTGAGCCCTCAAGTCTTCGGCCCCGGAGCAGTGGCACAAACTTCGGCGGCACGCATCAACGTTATCGTGATCAACGCCAGTACCCTGCAACAGCCGAGCTTGTTCATCCTGTGTGACCGGGCATCGAAGGCTTACTTTAACGAGGCGTTGCTGGATGCAATGGAGGAGTTTTCGGGGTTGGCAACGGATGGGACGCCAGTCTGACGCTTATCAGAAACAGGTGAACCGAAGATCACCCAGGCGTTACAACAACGGACGTCTGCTCACACGAAAGCGGTGAGGATTCCACCAAGAGCCAGTCGTTTCGTAGGGGTAAAAACGAAGAAAAATAAAAAGGGGTCGCGAGATAAATCTCGCAACCCCTTGAATTATATGGTCGGGACGGAGTGATTCGAACACTCGCCCCCTAGCGCCCCATCTCCTTTTGCATACTTATTGAAAGACTCCAAAGTTTCACCCTGGATTCTTCGAATCCAGTATTTACTGAGCTCCAGCGGTGTTCTGCTCTACGAGTGTCCAGGAACACCCATCAAGAGCCGACGTTTTTGTGGGGGGAAAAGTAGGGGGAACCCATTTCATGGCCAAAATTACCATCAAAGAACTCGAGTCGCTGACTACAGGCCCAACTCGCTACGAGGCCGGGTCAGGGTGTCGATCAGTGCGTACATGATTTTCTTGGCGCACGGCAGCAGATCCGGGATGTAGGTCGCGCCCATGCCCCCAAGCCCCTCGGCGACCGGCAGCGGTGCACCTTCGGCCGGCCATGGCCAGCCGATGCGCGCAGTGGGGATGCCGAGACGACGCAGCGCGGCACCGTCGGTTTGCCCGCCGAGCAGGTCGGCCTCGCCATGGGGACGCCGCTCGATATGCTCCCAGCCACGCCGGGCGGACTGCACGATCCAGTTCTGTGCATCGGTGCTACCGCCGGCCACCGAGCCGTACATCTCCCAGTCGAGGACCAGTTCCGGGCGTCGCGCCTGCAGATCGCGGACGAACTCGGCAAACTGCGTCTTGACCTCGGCGGGGCTGGTGCGCGGGTTGATCCGCACGTCGAAGAAGATCTCGGTAACCGCCGATGGAAAGGCCGGGCGTTCCGGATTGCCACCGCGCACCCCGGCGATCCAGCCGTGCGGCTTGATCTGCCCGGACGTGTTGCGCTCGGCATACTCAATGATCCACTGCTCGAGGTCCTGGATCACCGTCGCCGCCGGCACCACCGAACTACGGAAGCCCGGCGTGCCACGGGGAACGCCGGCATAGCCGAGGGTTCCGTGCACGCGCAGCTTGAACCAGCCCATGCCAGGTTCCTCGTGATACACCCAGTTCCAAGGCTTCATCACGATAGCGAAGTCAGGCGCGCCGCCACGGTTGATCAGGTGTGTCACGCCATTGGACATACCGGCATGTTGGCGGGCGGAAATGTCCACCGGCATGCCGCCATCGGCCAGGCCGACCAGCAGGTCGCCAACCAGCGGTACTTCGGCCTCGATCAGTGCAGTGGCCACCTCGGTGAGGGTAGCGATCATGCCTTTGGGATTGGAAGCGCCAAGGCCGAAAACCCAGTCATCGATCTGCTGCGCCGATGGCTGCATGTCCGCTTCGTCGGCGGGACCGGTGAGGATCTTCTCGGCTTCGTCCAGCTCCAGGTGGGTATCGATCGGTGAATACAAGAGAACGCTGGCGCCGCCGCCGCTGCCGCGCAGTTCGGCCAACACATTGCCACTGGTGAAACTCATTGGCTGATAACGTGCGGCCATGCCAATGCTTTCGAGGTAGCCCTTCATGTGCTCGCTGGCTGCACGGGCCGCACCAGTAGGGCTATGGATGTTGGTGATGGTGTACAACAAGCTCTGCAGGCGTTTGGGGTCGATCCTGGCGCAGGCCTGTTCATACCACTTCATTTGCTCGGTGGAGAAGTTGACGGCCGCAGTGGATTGCATGGTGGATTGCATGGCGGGTTCCTTAGTGGCTGGCCACAAACTGTTCGGCGAAGATGTTCGCGGGATTGGCGCCCAGCTCGATCAGCCGCGTTGTAGCGGCATCGATCATCGGCTGCGGGCCACAGAGATAGGCGACCGTGTCGGCACTCACATCGCCCTCGCGCAGCGCGCTGACCGGGCTGCCCTGGTGCAGGCCGTCACGCGGCTCGCGATCGACACAGATCCGCGCCTCAAGGCTTGGCAGCCATTGCTGGCGCAGTTCAATGTCCTCGAGACAGAACAGCGCGTCCGGGACCGCGCAACCGAAGCTGAGCAGCATCGGCGGCTTGCGTCCGCTGCCTTGGCGCAAGGCATCGATCATCGACAGAATCGGCGCCAGGCCGGTGCCACCGGCGACGAAAATATGTGGCGCGCGACGTTTCTCCTCGCGCAGAAAAAACGCGCCATAAGGGCCGCTCAGCGTCAGCACGTCCTCATTCGTAGCCTTCTCTTCCAGATAGCTGGACATGGCGCCGCCCGGTAACAGGCGGACCAGGAACTCCAGCGTCGGCAGCTGCGCTGCAGTGCTCGAGGGTGAGTAACTGCGCACCACGCCATAACCGGGCACTTCAATCTGCATGAACTGGCCGGGTCGGAATTCCAGCCAGTCGCCATCGGCCAACTCCAGGGTCAGGCGCATCACATTGCTGGCAATACGCTCGACAGCGTTGACGAAGACGTGCACTTGCTGCGCCGTGCTGGAGCCGACTTCGCTGCTGTAAGCGACATCGAAAGTGCAGTCGGACTGCGCTTGGCAGAGACACAGCAGGCGCTGTCCGGCGCTGTACTCGCTGGCCAGCAGCGTCGAGCTGGCGCCCGGGCGGGTGCGCGCATCGCCGCCTGCGAGTTGGGCGATACAGCTTGAACAGCTACCGGAACGGCATTGATAGAGCAATGGAATTTCCGCTGCGAGCGCGGCATCAAGAATGTTGGTTTGTTCGGCGACGCTAAAGCTACGGCTGACGCCATCGGAGAAATTGACAGTGACTTGGTGCTGTTTATCGTTCATGAGAGTTCGGCTCCCTGGCAGGCATCGGGCTACGGCCGTAAGCGGCCGGATTATTGACATGGGCCGATCATAGAAAGCCTTGGTGGGTGTCGGCGCTCCCTTGGGCTACAGGCTTATCCCGACAGCGCAAAATCCTGCTGGCACAACGCAGGCAAAAAAAACCCGTGCCAAATGGCACGGGCAAACCAAGGAGTCATCAGAGACCGGCAGGACGCCGTCGGTGCCAGTCGGTAACCTTTTGCA
>NZ_AKJL01000306.1 GCF_000282355.1 Pseudomonas sp. GM49 | reverse complement strand
CTTCGGAGCCAATCCGGCCGGGCAGGACTTGCTCAATATCGCGGCACTGGGGATCACCAGCGCGACGTTCGCTGCCAACGTGACCATAGCAGCTAACGGGGCGGACACGGTGGTAGGGATCGGGGCGGACACGATTCACCTTGTCGGTGTCAGCAGTGCGACCGTTGATCAGACGGACTTCATTCTGGCGGGATAAGGAGGCCTTCTCGACAACGTTGAGCTCAAAGCAATATGAGGTGTGTGGCGGTTGCCACACACCTTTTTTTTGGGGCTTCCACTGGTTTGAGCGTGGGCACGACCCCTTGTAGGAGCCAGCCTGCTGGCGATGGTCGTTAACGATAACGCGTATGAACTGGATAAACGCGGCGCACTTGAGCCCATCGCCAGCAATCGAGCGTCGACCGGCTGCTCCTACAGTTTCCCGGGAGTGCGTGAAGAACCTTTTTTTTGTGCGCGTAAAAAACCGGATCAACCGCTGAGGCTCTGTACCAGGCTTTCGAGCGCTTCAATGGTTTTGTCATCCTGCACCGGTTGCGTAACTGCAGCCGCTTTGAGTTGCTGTGCCAGGCGGTATTCGCTGGGTGTGCAGTTGGCGAACTGCTTGAAGGCGCGGGCGAAGTAGGAAGGATCCTTGAAGCCGGCCTCATAGCCGATGCTGGTAATCGGCATCTGGCTGTTGTCGAGCAGATCTTTGGCGAAGTTCATGCGCTTGTCCAGGATGTAATCCGTGAAGCCAAGCCCATTGGCTTCCTTGAACAGGCGGCTGAAGCGAAATGTCGTCATGCCGCAGCGCTGCGCCAGATCCCGCTGATCGATGCTGTCTCGAAAGTGCTGCTCGATATACAGCATGACATTGCTCAGCGCCTGGTGTTTTTGGTGTCCTGAGGTCCGCCGGATGCTGTCCGGCAGGGTCGGGGAGTGGTCGATCTGCGATGCCTTGTCCTGGCCGCTGGCATTTCGGCGCAACTCGCAGAGCTGCGCCACCGCCGTCAGGTAACGCTTCTTCTCGGTGGTCGAGAGCGGGAGCACCATGTATTCCCAGACGCTGGAGCGCATGGCCCATACAGCCAGTTCCTCCGAGTGCTGCACGGTGAACATGGTGATCGGGATGCTGGGGGTGGTGCGTTTGATCTCCAGCAATAGCCTCAAGCCTGGAGTGTCGGGGCGATCAAAATGGACGCAGATCATGTCTGCCTGTTCTCTGATGGGCAACACGGAGTTTTTCGCCAGTTTGCAGTCGCAGGTACCCACGAACTGCGCGACGAGTTCTTTCGTGGACCGATCATGAGTCAGATCGAACCATAGGAGCGATGGCCTTTTGGTCAAGTTGGACGTCATGTCTCTACTCAGGGATTCTTGGTGACTCTCTTCGCTAAGGAGTATTGCCAAGGTGCCATCACTTTGCAGATTTAATCCTGATAGGAAAGACGATTTTTAGTTCTATTCGCTCTATGGATTGCCTGGAAGGCAGCTCCGGGCGAGTGTTTGTTGGTGTGTTTTCGGCGAGCCCGGGATTAACCGCTTGTCGCTTGTGAATCATTGACAACCGCCTTTGCCTTGCCACGCCTTGTTGACCCCTCCCGTTACTTTTGCAAAGGCCAATACCCCGTATTTGGCCGCCCCGCAAAAAAGTCCTAACGATGTGCAAAATCTTCCTAACGCCTATGCCTTGCTCCTGACTAGTGTTGAACTCAGGCAGCACAGAACGTACTGCCTCAGAAAAAACAACATTCAAGTGAGGTGGGCAAAATGATCATGCAAACAATCAAGGCTTCGGTAGTGAAGTTCATCCAGGACGAAGATGGCCTGACCGTTGTGGAGTACGCGGTAGCCGGCGGGTTGGTTACGGCACTTGTCGTCGGATTGTTCACGGTCCTTGGAACTGAGGTTAAGACCAAAATTCAGGCACTGTGCGATGCACTCAAGGGGGCCGCTTGCGTCCCAGCCGCATAGTAATTCCCGCTGGGGGACGCGTCGATGTCCATGGAACAGCCGGTTGCCGCTATTTCTGATAGGGCGCCGGCAACTTTCTTAATGGACATCGCGTGTCCTTGTCAATTTGCTTAGGAAGCGCGAATCACTGCGCTGTTCAAGGCCGCCAACAGCAATATTGCGTGCTAACGATTAATACCCGCAGGGAGACAAGCCATGTCTACGGAACTGCTCTCGATGGTTTTACTGATAGGACTTTTGGGCGTGGCGGTGGTGAGCGATCTGCTTCGCCACCGTATTCCCAACATGCTCGTCCTGGTGGGTCTTGCCTTGGGATTGATCGGTCAAATGCATTCAGGCGGTGTCAGCGGATTGGGTGACAGCCTGCTGGGCACCCTGATCTGTTTTGCGCTGTTTCTGCCGATGTACGCCTTCGGTGGCATGGCTGCCGGTGACGTCAAGTTGATGGCCATGGTCGGCAGTTTTCTACCGTTCCATTACGCATTGTGGGCTGCAATGTTCAGCCTGATGGCCGGTGCAATATGCGGTTTATTGATCGTGCTGTTTCGCGGCCAATTGCGTCAGACCCTGGGGCGCTATTTGCTGATTCTTCGGGCGCAGGCTTATCTGGCGCCAACTTCAGATGAAGTAGCCGGCAAGCCTTTCCCATATTCGATTGCAATATTGATCGGCACTTTGAACAGCATCTACTGGCAAGTTGCCGTTGGATTCGGAGGTTAGACATGCACGTCATCGTCGATTGTGATGCCTACCCCAGCAATCAGAGCGCGGTGCAACGCCTGGCTCCTCAGCCCTGCACTGTCCGTGAAACCGGTCTGACCGACAGTTTTCTCGGCGAGTTGGTGTGCAAGCATTTGTTTGATGCCGGTGTGCTGGACATGTCGCGGCTGGTGGATCGCCTGGCGTTGACCGGTGCTGTACTTGAAGAGGTCCTGGGGTTTCTGCGCAAGGATGGCCGTGTCGAAGTGCTTGGCCAGGTGAGTCAAACGGGCGGGCAGATGCTGCGTTATGGCCTGACCGAACGTGGTCGCAGTGTCGCCCGCGATGCCCTGTCGCGCAGCGGCTATATCGGTGCGGCACCTTTCCCGGTGAGTACCTACCGGTCCCTGATCAAACTGCAGACCATTCACCATGGTCGCATCAACGCCAACGATATGCGCAATGCCTTGGCTGGCGTAGTGCTCACGGAGGAGATGCTCGATCAGTTGGGTGTGGCGCTGAACTCCGGGCGCGCGATCATGATTTATGGCCCCGCGGGGACCGGCAAGACCTATGTCAGCAGTCGGCTGATCCGTCTGTTCGCCGAGGCCATCTGGGTCCCTCATGCCATCGTCATCAACGAGTCGGTGATCGAGATCTATGACCCGCAGGTGCATCAGCGGCTCGATGAAAATGCTCAACAGAACAATCTGATGCTCAACGAAGGAATCGACCGTCGACTGCTGTGCTGCAAACGCCCGATCGTCATCACGGGCGGTGAGTTGAGCATGGAGCAACTGGACGTTCGTTATGACCCCTTCACCCGTCAATACCAGGCCGCCTTGCAGCTCAAGGCCAGCAATGGCCTGTTCATCATCGACGACATGGGACGCCAGCGCATGGCCCCCGCCGAGCTGTTCAATCGCTGGATCGTGCCGATGGAAGAGAAACGCGATTTCCTCAACCTGGGCGGCGGTCGGCATTGCGAGTTGCCGTTCGATCTGATTCTGGTGTTTTCCACCAACCTCAATCCCCTGGAACTGGCCGATGAGGCCTTCCTTCGCCGGATTGGCTACAAGCTGCAATTCGGTTACCTGAAGCCCGAGCAGTACGAAAAGATCTGGCGTCAGGAAAGCGAGCGTCTGGGCATTTCCTATGACCCGCTGCTGGTGCGTTATGTGCTGCAAAGGCTTTATGCAAGTGAAGGCATGCCCCTGGTGCCTTGCCATCCCCGCGATCTCCTGAACATGGCACTCGATCGCCAGCGTTATATCGGCGGCTCCGGACCACTGTCACCGAAAGAGTTGGAATGGGCCTGGCACAACTACTTCGTCCAGCTCGACTTTCTTTGATACGGAGATACTGACATGAGCTCTCGTACTCTTACCTTGATAGGCGTTTCTCTGGCCATGGGCCTTGGGGCTGCATGGATGGCCGACTCCTGGCTGAGTGCGCGGCTCAATGCCAGCCCGGATGACCACCTTCGAAACGTGGTGGTCGCCACGGTAGAGATTCCATTCGGGCAGATGGTCGAGGCCCAGCAGGTCACGACCGTACGCATGCCCATGGATACGATCCCGGACGATGCCTTCGATGCCAGCGAAAAAACCGTGGGCAAGATCGCAACGTTCGACATTCTGCGCGGCGACATCGTGCGCGGTGCGCGTCTGAGCGAGCACCTGGGTGGCAGCACCCTGGCTTCTTTGATTGCGCCTGACAAACGCGCCATATCGGTACGCGTGGACGATGTGGTCGGCGTGGGCGGATTCCTGTTGCCGGGTAACCGGGTCGATGTACTGGCGACCAAAACCACCAGTTCCGGCAGTAACAGCGCCACGTCCAGGACCATCCTTGAGAACTTGCGGGTGTTGGCGGTGGATCAGACTGCGGGTACTGACAAGACGCAACCGGTCGTGGTGCGCGCAGTGACGCTGGAGATGACGACCGCCGAGGCTGAAACCCTTGTCACGGCGCAAACGGAAGGGAAGTTGCAATTGACCTTGCGCAACCCGCTGAACGCCGAGAAAAAAATTGCGGCCGTTGCGCCTGCCACACCGGTCATGGCGGGGG